>NZ_JALDXU010000124.1:0-8096 GCF_032154715.1 Citricoccus sp.
CCTACGTCGTACCTCGACTGGCCCCTCCGCCGCCGGTGCCGCCGCCTCCCCGTCCGCCTTCCCGTCCACACCCCAGCCCACCGCACGGGCCTAGGAGGACCTCATGAGCACGACCGCTGACACCACTGCTGACACTCCCGCTGAGATCCCTCCTGGAGTCTCCTCCGGATCGTCCCCGAAACCTGCGGGCACGGGGCGCCCCGGCATGTTCCGCATGCTGTTGAGGGACCCCTTCGCCACAGCCGGGGCCTTGATCCTGCTGATCGTCGGCGCCACCGCCGTCGTCGGCCCGATGCTGATGGGCGATCTCGCCACCCGGCAGGACCTCATGTTCGCCAACCAGGCTCCGTTCGACCTGGCCAACGGGTGGGAGTTCATCCTGGGCTCGGACTCCCTGGGCCGCTCCATGCTGGCCCGGTTGGTGGTCGCCACCCGCACCACTCTGCTCGTGGCACTGCCCGCGGTGCTGATCGCCATGGTCATCGGCTCCCTGTGGGGCGTCTGGGCCGGCTACCACCGGGGGGCCCGCGAGACCGTGTCGATGCGCATCGCGGACATCATCATGTCCTTCCCGTCCTTGCTGCTGGCCGTGGTGGTGCTGTACGTCTTCAGCCCCTCGATCGCGAACATCGTGCTGATCCTGGCGATCACGCGCATCCCGATCTACCTCCGCACCGCCCGGGCCGAGTCAGCGGAACTGCAGAGCCGGACCTTCGTGGATGCCGCCCGCACCTTCGGCACCCGCCCCAACGCGATCATCCGCCGTCACGTCATCCCGATCGTGACGCCCACCATCCTCACGCTGGCCACCCTCGAGTTCTGCTACGTGATGCTGGCCGAGTCCTCCCTGAGCTTCCTCGGCATCGGTATCCAGCCGCCGGACGTGTCCTGGGGCCTGATGGTCGCCCAGGGCCGGCAGTACCTGCAGACGGCCTGGTGGCTGTCCATCCTGCCCGGTCTGGCCATCGTCATCACGGCCATCGCCGCCAACATGCTGGCCGCCTGGCTGCGCATCGCCACGGATCCCGCCCAGCGCTGGCGGCTGACCCTGCCGCGCCGGGCCAGGATGATCCACCGCCTGCCCGCCCGCAAGGTCGCAGCGGCCTCGGCCGCCACCGATGCCTCCGAGGCACGCACCGACCGTGAGGTCGATGCCGCCAGCGAGAACCAGAACACCCAGGAGAAGCCATGAGCACGCAGACCCGCGAACGTCACGCGTCCGGCAAGGGCGGAAGTTCCGCGCACCCCGGCGGTGCCACACCCACCCCCGGGGACACGGTCCTCGAGGTGACCGGACTGGATGTGGACATCCGCACGCCCCTCGGCACCGTCCGGGCCGTCAGTGACGTGGGCTTCACCGCCGTGGCGGGACAGACCCTGGCGCTGCTCGGCGAGTCCGGTTGCGGCAAGTCCATGACCGCCAAGGCGATCGCCGGCCAGCTGGACGCCGTGGCCCATGTGGACGGCGGCACGGTGATGCTGAACGGGGAGGACCTGAACCGGATCAGCGCCAAGCGCCGCCGGGCGATCGCCGGCGTGGAACTCGGGATCGTCTTCCAGGACGCCCTGACCGCGCTCAACCCCGTCTACACGGTGGGAACGCAGCTCGGCGAGGCCTTCCGGATCCACCGCGGCCTGAACGCCAGGAAAGCCAAGGTGGAAGCCGTCGAGCTGATGAGGCGCGTCGGCATCCCGGAGCCCGAATCCCGCGTGGACGCCTATCCGCACCAGTTCTCCGGCGGCATGCGGCAGCGCATCCTCATCGCAATGGCGGTGGCCCTGGGGCCAAGGCTGCTGATCGCGGACGAGCCCACCACCGCACTGGACGTCACGGTGCAGGCCCAGATCATGGAGTTGCTGCGCCGGCTGCGGGCTGAGGAAGACATGGCCGTGGTCCTGATCACCCACGACCTCGCGGTGGTGGCGGAGGAGGCGGATGCCGTCTGCGTCATGTACGCCGGCACCGTGGTGGAGCAGGGCCCCGTGGAACAGGTCTTCGCCACACCCACCCACCCCTACACCAAGGGACTGCTGGAGTCCGTTCCCGCCGGCGCCGAACGCGGCGGGGACCTGAGCTCGATCCCGGGCAGCCCGCCCGACCTCAAAGACATCCCCGCCGGATGCGTCTACCAGGACCGCTGCCCGCTGGCCCGCCAGATCTGCCGGGCCCAGGGGCCCGCCCTGCGCGAGACCGTGCCCGGCCAGCGTGCCGCCTGCCACTTCTCCGAGGAGTTGCTCGCGGCCGATCCGCCGGCCGTGGCTGTTGCGGAATCCCCTGCCGCGGATGATGCCGACGCCGGCCCCACCGCCACCCCGCCCACCGAACCGGAGGCCCGAGCATGACCGCCACCCTGACCCATGACGCTGCGGCCTCCACCGCGGGCACGGCCCTCGAGGTCGAGAACATCACCAAGACCTTCCAGGTCCAGCGCAGCGCCTCCGGCAATGACCGGCTGAAGGCGCTCGACGGGGTCAGCCTCTCGGTCGGCCGCGGGGAGACCCTGGGCCTCGTGGGGGAGTCCGGGTGCGGCAAGTCCACCCTGGCCCGGACCCTGATGCTGCTGGAGACCCCGGACTCCGGTTCCGTCACCTTCGAAGGGCAGGACCCGTTCTCCCTGCGCGGCAAGGACCTGATGGCGTGGCGCCGCCGCGTGCAGATGGTGTTCCAGGACCCGTTCGCCTCGCTCAACGCCCGCATGTCGGCCGGCGAGATCATCTCGGAACCGTGGGCCACCCACCGCAGCCTGTACCGGACCGCCCGGGAGCGGGACGCCCGCCTGCGAGAGCTGCTCCAGCTCGTCGGCCTGCGCGCCTCGGATGCGAAGAAGTCCCCCCAGGAGTTCTCCGGCGGGCAGCGCCAGCGCATCGGCATCGCCCGGGCCCTGGCCCTGAACCCGGACCTGATCATCCTGGACGAGCCCGTCTCCGCCCTGGACCTCTCCGTGCAGGCCCAGGTGCTGAACCTGCTCAATGAGCTGCAGCAGAAATTGGGCGTCAGCTACCTGTTCATCTCCCATGACCTCTCCGTGGTCCGCCACGTCACCGACCGGGTGGCCGTGATGTACCTCGGCCGGATCATCGAGACCGGCACCACCGAGGACGTCTTCGAGCGTCCCCTGCACCCGTACACGGCGGCGCTGATGTCCGCGTCGCCCAAGCTGGACCCGGCGGCCCGCCCCGAGGAGCGGATCGTGCTGCGCGGCGAGCTGCCGTCTCCGCTGGACCCGCCTTCGGGTTGCCGGTTCCGCACGCGCTGCTGGAAGGCGCAAGAGATCTGCGCGGTGGAACGTCCTGCGGCGCGGACGGCGGAGGAATCGGGACGGAGTGTGCAGCACCTGCCGGCACCCGCGGTCCGGACTCCCGGCCCGGTGTGGAGCCTGGGGACGGGCCCCGAGGGCAGCTCCGCGTGGCCGGACGGCACCCCCGTGCCCCAGCAGGCGGGCACCGCGGACTTCACCCACCAGGCCGAGTGCCACTTCCCCATGGAGGAGCCCGCGCCGGGGGCACACCCCGCAGCGGTGGGCTAGGTGGACCCTGGGTCCTTCGCCCTCATCGCGGTGATGGTCTTCGTCGGATCGGCCCTGCAGGGCTCGATCGGCTTCGGTGCGGGGATGGTGGCCGCCCCGGTCATCGCCCTGGTGGAGCCGGATCTGCTCCCGTCCCTCGTAGTGATGTTCGCGTGCCTTCTCGCCCTGATGGTGACCCTGCGCGAACGCGCCCACCTGGACCTCGCCGGGGCGGGCTGGGCGCTGGTGGGCCGGCTGCCGGGCAGCGTCCTGGGAGCCCTGATGGTGGTGGTGCTGCCCGTGAGCGCCCTGTCCTGGGTGGTGGCCGTGTCCGTCGTCATCGGCATCGGAAGCGCCTTCCTGGGCTGGCGGCCGGTCCCCACGCGTACCGCCCTCGTCACCGCCGGGGCGCTGTCCGGGATCATGGGCACCTCCACCTCGATCGGCGGGGCGCCCATGGCGGTGGTGTGGCAGGGCCAGGACCCCTCACGACTGCGGGGAACCATGAGCGCCTTCTTCCTCGTCGGCTCCGTCACCTCCGTCGCCCTGCTGGCCCTCGTCGGGTCCGTGACCTGGCACGCGGTGCAGGTCGTCCTCTGGCTCATTCCGGCCGTCGCCGCCGGTTTCCTGCTCTCCCGCCGGCTCAACCGCTGGATGACCGTCGAACGATTGCGGGTATCTGGATTGGTGCTGGCTCTCGGAGGTGCGTCCCTCCTCGTGGTCCGACTGCTGTTGGGTGCGTAGAAGTCCGGCCTGCCAGAAATGTGCGCCACCCAACGGTGAACGTCAGCGTTTCGGGCTCACCACGCCCAGCCGCGGCACCCCGGCGGCGAGGCGTTCGACGTTCGCGGCAAGGTCCGCCGCGCGGCCCGCGAAGGTCGACTCGGCATGCCCGGAGCAGTGGGGGGTGAGGACCACGTTCTCCAGGATGGCGAAGTCGTGGTCCGCCGGGGGAGTGCGCCCGGGTGCCGGGGCACCCCACCAGACGTCGATCGCCGCGCCACCGATCGCCGCCGGGCTTCCGGCCGGTGCGGTCAGCGCGGCGTAGAGGGCATCCTGGTCCACCACGGGCCCGCGGGCCACGTTCACCAGGTAGGCGTCCGCCTTCATCGCGGTCAGCTCTGCTTCCCCGATCAGCGACTCGGTGTCAGGGCCGAGCGGGACGGACACCACCACGACGTCGGCCTCGGACAGCAGGCGCGGCAGGTCCCCGGTACCCCCGACCCAGCGGGGGGAGACCCCCATGGGTAGTGGGGAGTCCGGGTTGCCCCGGACAGCAACGGTGTCCATGCCCCAGCCACCTGCCAGTCGGAGAGCCGCCGCTCCGATGCCGCCCAGGCCCACGGCGCCGACGGTCATCGTGTCCAGAGTGCGGAAGGCGGGCACCGTGGGATCCGTGGCCAGCGTGCGCCAAGTCCCGGAGCGCAGGGCCCGGTCCCGGGAGAGCAGCTGCCGCTCGAGGGCCAGGACGGAGAGCAGTACGTGCTCGGCGATCGAGCGCTCGTGATGGGCCGTGGTGGTGACCTCGGTGCCGGCCGGCAACGCCGTCACCGCGACCCGGTCCAACCCGGCTCCGGTGACCTGGACGAGCGCGGCGCGGACGCAAGGCGCCACCTCTGCGGACAACCGTGAGCAGATCAGCACGTCGCAGTCCGCGGCGGCGGCCCTCTGGCCGTCGTCGTCTGCATCGGTGAGGAACACCCAGTCGTGGTTCGGGGCCCCTGCGGTCAGCACAGCGGACCACCGGGTGATGATCGGGTCGGTGACGAGCACGGTCAGCCGGCGGGCCGGCGTCGAACCTTGGTGTCCTGAGGCCGGCGCCATGCTCACCACCGGGCCGGAGAAGGATCGAAGTCGGGCTGGAAGCGGCGCATGTAGCCGGTGTCGTCCCGCTCGGCCAGGCCCGCGCGCAGGTACTGCTGGTGCAGCCGGGCCAAGGCGTCCTCGTCGAGTTCGACCCCGAGGCCGGGGGCCGTGGGAACCGCCACCGAGCCGTCCTCGATGGCCAGGACACCAGGCAGCACCACGTCCTCGGCGGGGTCTTTCCACGGCGTGTGCGTGTCACAGGCGTAGTCCACATTCGGGGTGGCCGCGGCCAGGTGCACCATGGCGGCCAGACTGATGCCGAGGTGCGAGTTGGAGTGCATGGACAGTCCCCAGCCGAACGTCTCGGCGATGCCGCCGAGCATCTGAGACCGGCGCAGGCCGCCCCAGAAATGGTGGTCCGAGAGCACCACGTCCACCGCCCCGGCGGCCACGGCCGGCGGGATGTCGGCGAAGCCCACCACGCACATGTTGGTGGCCAGGGGCATGGACGTGCGACGCCGGACCTCGGCCATGCCCTCGATCCCCGGCGTGGGGTCCTCGAGGTATTCCAAGACCCCACCGAGACGCTCGGCCACCCGCACGGAGGTCTCCACCGTCCAAGCCCCGTTCGGGTCGAGCCGCAGCGGCAGGTCCGGGAACTCGGCGCGCAAGGCCTCGATGGCCTCGCACTCGGCCTCCGGGGCGAAGACCCCGCCCTTGAGCTTGAGCGCGGTGAAGCCGTAGGTGCCCACCAGCCAACGGGCTTGGGACACGACGCCGGCCGGATCCAGCGCTTCGCCGTACAGGTCAGCCTCGGCGCCGGGATGCCCGGCCCACTTGTAGAACAGATAGCCACTGAAGGGAACGGACTCTCGCAGGGCGCCACCGAGCAGGGTGCTGACCGGCAGGCCGAGGACCTTGCCCTGGATATCGAGGCAGGCCACATCGAAGGGGGAGAGCACGCGGTCCGCGGTGGCGGAACCGGTGACCATGCCGCTCATGCCGTGGCCGCCCTGCGTGGTGTCCGCGGCGAGGGCGCGGGTGATCCTGCGGCGCAGGTCATTGGTGTTGAAGGAGTCCGCGCCGACGACCGCGCGGGCGGCCACCTCCAGCCGTGACAGGTGGGCGGCGTCCCCGTAGGTCTCGCCGAGGCCGGTCACCCCGGCATCGGTGTGCACTTGGAGGATGGCCCGCAGGGCGAAGGGCTCGTGGACGCCGACCGTGTTGAGAAGCGGCGGATCCGCGAACGCCACCGGGGTGATGGTGGTGCCGGTGATGACGGGACCGGGACTCGTGAGGGTGGCTTTTGTGGGTCCGGAGGCCGGTGCGATCTGTGCGTTCACCCCTTCAACCTAGGGCGGCGGATCGATGCGCGTCCAAGCTAATATGTGCACACAATCATTCAAGGAGTGGATCGATGTTCTCGCTCATCCAGCTGGAGTCCTTCGTGGCCGTGGCAGAAGAACTGCACTTCGGGGCGGCGGCCACCCGTCTGAACATGACCCAGCCGCCCCTGAGCCGGCAGATCCAGCTTCTGGAAAGGGAACTGGGAGCCCAGCTGTTCGTGCGCAGCAGCCGGAAGGTGGAGCTGACGGCCGCCGGCCAGACCCTGCTGCCCAGTGCTCGGCGCATCCTGGACCTGTGCACCAAGACGGAGCTGGACGTCCGCCGGGTCTCCACCGGTGACGCCGGCTCGATCGTGCTGGGATACACGGCCATTGCGGGCCAGGCGGCCCTGCCCTGGCTGCTGCGCCTGGCCCGCGAGCACATGCCCGGGGTGTCCCTCGTGTTGCGGGAGGCCGTCTCCGCCGATCAGCTGGAGGCCCTGTCCCGCGGTGCGGTGGACCTCGGACTGCTCCGTCCGATCGTGTCCCGCCCCGGCGTGCGCACCGAACTGATCTTCAAGGACCGGCTCGTGGTGGCGTTGCCGGAGGGTCACGCGCTGGCCACCGGCCGGGGTGTGCGGCTCCGGGACCTGGAGGGCCATCCGCTCATGATGTACTCCACCGCTGAGGCGCGGTACTTCTACGACCTCGTGATGCGGCTCTATGAGAGCGCCGGCATGACCCCGACCATCACCCAGCTGGCCAGCCAGGTCCCCGCACTGCTGGCGTTCGCGGCGGCCGGGCTGGGCATCACGATGGTGCCGGCCTCCGCCATGGACTTCGCCCCTCCCGGTGTGGTGGCCGAGGAGCTCAAGGGGCCCGCGGGACTCGAGGACCTCAACCGCGCCGACCTGCACCTGGCGTGGAATGAGAACGGGGACAATCCCGCCGCCGCACGGCTGCGTGAACTCATCCTGGGTAGCCTCTCGCCACAGGGTGTCCTCGGGGATGGCACGTCCCCCGTCTCCGGGGACTAACCCGTCCGGTGCCTGCACTAGGCTGGAAAGCGTGAGCAACGAGATCGAAATTGGCCGCGGCAAGCGGGGACGTCGGGCCTACGCCCTGGATGACATCGCGGTGGTGCCCGTGCGCAGGACCCGGGACCCCGAGGATGTGTCCATCAACTGGCAGATCGATGCCTTCACGTTCGACATGCCGGTGATCGGCGCGCCGATGGACTCGGTCATGAGCCCGGACACCGCCATCGCCCTGGGCCAGCTCGGCGGCATGGGCGTGCTCAACCTCGAAGGTCTGTGGACCCGCTACGAGGATCCGACCTCCGTGCTCGAGGAGATCGCCGCCTTCGAGCCCAGCAACTATTCGCCGGCGAACACGCGGCGTCTGCAGGAGATCTACTCGCAGCCGATCCAGGCCGAGCTGATCACCGAGCGCCTGGCCC
>NZ_JALDXU010000125.1:0-8069 GCF_032154715.1 Citricoccus sp.
AAAACGCTCAGAGAACCGCCGGACACCGTGCCAGCCCCGACTCAGCGGCCGCCCCGACCCACGGACAGCCGGACTCAGCGGCCGACCCGACCAACGGACAGCCAGGCTCAGTGGCCGGCCAAGGGATTGCCGAGGTCGCCGGCGTAGGCGAGGGATCCGGCGGGGTCCGTCAGGTCCACCATCTGCCGGTTGTTCCGCAACTGCAGGCGGTTCAGGCAGGACAGCCGGAAGGTCGGTTCCAGCAGGCGCAGGGCGTCGAAGCGTTCGGCCGTCTCCGGATGCCGGGACCGGTAGTCCGTCAGGCGTCCGGCCACCACGGACCAGAACCGCTCCTCGGTGACCAGGCCCTCGCGCTCGAGCAGCGGGGCCAGGAAGCGCAGGAAGCAGTCCACGATGTCCGTCAGGATGGAGAGCCCGTGGTCCTCCGGGGCCACCTCGGCCCGGAGGCGTTCGACGCGCGGGGGCAGGTCCGTCCGGCCCCCGAGTACCGCGACCTCTTCCGCCAGGTCCTTGAGCAGCACCCGTTCGGGGGCACCGTCCCGCAGCACCAGGATCACGTTCTCCCCGTGTGGCATGAAGACCAGGTCATGGCGGACCAGGCAGTGCACGATCGGCACCAGGTACGCGTCCAGGTACCGCTCCAGCCACGCGGTGGCCCCCAGCCCGGAACGCCGAATGTAGGCAGCGGCCAGGGAGGCGCCGTCGGCATCCGTGTGCAGCAGGGAGGCCATGGTGGCCAGCTGCTCGCCCGGGCCGATCCTCGTGGCCGGTGACTCCCGCCAGAGTGCCGCGAGCATCTTCCGGTATGCCGAATCCCGCTCGGTGGCCGCATGGAACAGCGGATTGGCATACCCGACGGCGGCGACCTCCCGCAGCAGCTGAACACGCCCCGGATCCAGCTCGGGGTCCGCGGCGAACACCTCCTGCAGCCAGTCGTTGATCGCCGGCGTCGCGTCCATGTACTCCGCGGACAGCCCTCGCAGGAACCCCATGTTGAGGACGGACAGGGCCGTCTTGACGTAGTGGCGCTCCGGGGCCGAGCGGTTGAAGAACGTCCGGATGGACTGCTGCGGCTGGTAGAGGTCCTCCGTGGCCCCCAAGTGCACGAGGTGCCCCGTGGCCACATCCGCCGCGAAGGTCACCGACAGGCGGTGGCGCCACTGCCACGGATGCACCGGCAGGGGCAGAAAGTCCGCGGCGTCCAGCCCGGTCTCCTCACAGGTCCGCTCCAGCCGGGCGCGGAAGGCGGACCGCAGCTCCGGGCCGAGTTCCGCCTCGAGCAGTCCGTCCAGGTCCAGACCTTCCACGGCGGTGAACCGGGTCCGGGACACATGAGCGGCGACCCACTCCAGCGGCAGGGCCGAGCCGGTCTCCGGGGCCAGCTCCAGGTAGTCGTCCGAGCCCAGGCCGAGCCGGCCGTTGTTGGCCACGAAACAGGGGTGGCCCTCGGTCATGGCAGCCTCGATCCGCTGGAAGTCGGCCACGGCGTCCCCCGTGCCCGCAGCCAGCTCCGCCGCGGTGGCCACCGAGTGCAGCTGCTTGTAGCAGTGGGAGGCCAGCGTGCTGCCGATCTCCTCCAGGTACACCGGCAACTGCGCCGCGGACAGGCCCAGGACGCTGCGGAAGGCCGTGACGAACCGCTGGACGTCGGGGACCGCGGGTGCCCAGCCGTCGTCGGGCCCGGTGTCCGCCTCATCCGGCCTCCCGACGCCGGCCCCCTCACCGCCCTCACGAGCCTCGCCTGGGTGCCCGGTCCGTTCCTCGCAGCGCAGGGACGAGGCATCGATGTCCCAGTGATCCAGCGCGTAGCGCCGGGCCTGGAACCGGTAGCGCACGCCGGAGCCATCCAGCTGCCAGGTGCCGTCCCGGAACACAGGTTCGAGAAGCCGCTCATGGCTGAACTCGGCGAGGGCCTTGGCCAGCAGATGTCGGTTGGCGGTGGCCCAGCGTGCCGGGGACAGGTGGGCGACGGTCTCCGCGGGACGAGCCGTGGCGGTGGCGAAGTCCGAACGGGTGCAGAAGGACAGCTGGGCCGTCTTGGCGGGGGCGCCGTCCGCCGCGGGCAGGTCCAGCCGCTCCACGGGCCGGAAGCCGCACCGTGCATTGAGCGCCTGAATCGCGGAGTTACGCGCATCCGGTTCCACCACGACGCGCAGCACCGCCGGATCCGCGAACAGATGAGCCAGTGACGCCTCCATCGCGGCGACGCTGTAGCCGGACTCGGTCCCGCCGGCACGGCCCGCGGCGCCCGGATCGTCGAAGCCGGTGGTGGCCGGGGCCGGCAGCAACAGGTGCAGTCCGGCATCACCGTGCCGCGCGGCGTAGCGGCCGGCCAGCACGGAATGGGCCGGATCGTAGGTCTCGAGCAGGAAGGCCGGTGTTCCGCCACGCCGCTCGTCCACGGCGAGGAGCGCGTGGTGATGCGGGTCGGCGGCGATCCGCTCGTGCTCGGTACGGACCTGTTCCACGCTCGCTCCGGTCAGGCCCCAGAAGTGCGCCCGCTCCGTGCTGACCCAGGAGTGGAGCAGATCGGCATCGGCCGCCGGGTCGACGGGGCGGAAGGCGAAACGGGATGGCGCCGGCGTGCTGCCGGTGGCGACCTTCACGTCAGCCGGGGTGGGGAGGGTGGTCTGGTCGATCATCGAAGGGCCTCCTGGAGGTCTGCGGACGGGATGGTCTGTGCTGAGGCGCCGGCGGCATCGGCGCCCGGGTCGAAGGTCGCGTGGCTGCCGGGCGTCCCGAACTCCTGGAAGGCGATCCGGCGCTCCACCACGTACTGCTCTCGCCCGCACAGGCGGTTGACGAGCACGGAATTCCGGTAGGCGCCCATGCCCAGGTCCGGCGCCGTGAACCCGTGGGTATGCAGTTCGGCGTTCTGGACGAACACGTCGCCGTGGCGGCCGATGCCGTAGCCGCGGTCCACGTCCCAGCGTCCGTCCGGGAGGCGGGACAGGCGGTCCTCGACGCCGGCCAGGAAGTCCGGCTGCCGGTAGGCATAGCCGGTGGCCAGGACGACGGCGTCGACCTCGGTCTCGTGGAGCCCGCCGTCCTCGCCGTGGCGCAGGGACAGCACCATCCGTCCGTCGCGTTCGCGGAGGCCCTCGAGCGCGGTGGCCGTCCGCAGGGTGGCCGGGGCGGGGCCGTCCACGCTGGCCGCGTAGAGGCGGTCGTAGATGCTGTTCAGCAGGTCCGCGTTGACGCCCTTGTACAGTCCCAGGTGCTTCGCGCCGAGGCGGTCCCGGGCGGATTGCGGCAGGGCGGTGAAATGGTCGATGTAGTCCGGGGACGTCATCTCCAGCGTCGGCTTGGTGTACTCGAGCGGGAAGAACCGGGGAGAGCGGGTCAGCCACTCCACGTGCCGGTGCTCCCCGGCTCCGGCCAGCAGGTCGTCGAAGACCTCGGCGGCGCTCTGCCCGCTGCCCACGACGGCGACGCGCTCGGCCGTCAGCAGGCGCTCCCGGGCGGGGAGATAGCCGGAGGAATGGACGACGCGCGGGTCGGAGTGCCAGGTGCCGGGGACGGCGTCGGGCATCTGGGGTTCGGTGCCGGTGCCCAGGACGAGGTTCCGTGCGGCCAGGGTGTGCGGGCCGTCCGGCGTGTGGGCGGTGACGCGGTAGGCCGTGCCGTCATGCTGGATGTCCGTCACCCGGTGCCCGTACCGGACGGGCAGCCGCTCGGCGGCCCAGGCGAGATACTTCGCGTACTCGGACCGCAGGGCGTAGAAGTCCTCACGGATGTAGAAGGGGTAGAGGCGTCCGGCGTCCTTGAGGAAGGCGAGGAAGGACAGGGGATGTGTGGGATCGGCCAGGGAGACCAGGTCGGCGAGGAACGGCACCTGCAGGTGCGTGCCCGCCAGCATCATCCCCGGATGCCATTGCGGCGCGTCCCGGGCCTCCAGGACCACGACGTCCAGGCCGGCGGGACCGGCGAGTGCGGCGAATCCGAGGTTGAACGGTCCGGCGCCGATCGCGATGGCGTCATGGACGATCGGGGCCGTCGGGGCCGTCGGGGCCGTCGGAGCACCGGGAGCGAGGCGACGTCCGGCCGGAACGTCTCGGGGGGTGGGTGCGCTCATGCGGTCACCTCCGTGCCGTCCACGGCACGCCCATGCCGGACCACGGCCTCCAGGATGGCCTGCACATCGGCCACGGTGGTGCGTGGGTTGAGGAGGGTCAGCTTCAGGTGACGCCGGCCGGCCACGGTGGTGGCGGCGACCATGGCCTCGCCGGAGCGGTACAGCGAACGCCGGAGGGCGTCCTGCAGCCGGTCCACGGCCGAGTCGTCCGCCCCGGAGCTCTGCGCCGGTGCGAACCGGAACACCACGGTTCCGAGCTGGACCGGGGCGGCCAGTTCGAGCTCGTCGGTCTCCTGCACCAGCCGGCCCGCCTCGGCGGCCAGCTCCAGGGTGGCGTCGAAGAGCCCGCCGAGCACGTCCGAGCCCAGGGAGCGCAGGGTCACCCACAGTTTCAGGGCGTCGAAGCGCCGGGTGGTCTGCAGTGACTTGTCCACCTGGTTGGGGCTGTCCGGATCCTGGTCCGGGTTGAGGTAGTCGGCGTGGTGGGTGATGTGGGCGAACCGGCTGCCCTCGGCCACCAGCAGCGCACTCGAGCCGATGGGCTGGAAGAACGACTTGTGGAAGTCCACGGTCACGGAGTCTGCCCGTTCGATTCCGGCGAGCCAGTGCCGGCGGGTGGGGGAGGCGAGCAGTCCGCAGCCGTAGGCGGCGTCCACGTGGAACCAGGCGCCGTTCCTGCGGGCCGTCGCGGCCAGGGCGTCCAGCGGGTCGATGGCACCGAAGTCAGTGGTGCCGGCCGTGGCGACGACGGCCAGGGCGCGGAGCCCCCGCGCCGCGTCTGCGCTCATGGCCCGCTCCAAGGCGACCTGGTCCATGCGGCGGTTCCGGTCCACCGGGATCGGCACGACCGCATCCTCACCGAGGCCGAGGTGGACGGCAGAGCGCACGATGCTGAAGTGGCTGTCCTGGGAGGCGTAGATCCGCCAGCCGGTCAGCCGCGCCGGGAGGGGACCGGTTCCGGGGGCGATGGCACGGTTGCGGGCCATCAGCAGGGCCTGCAGGTTCGACTGGGTGCCTCCGCTGGTGAAGATTCCGTCCGCTGCCGTGCCCCATCCGACCAGGTCTGCGGCCCACCGCACCAGGCGCCGCTCGATCAGCGTGGCGCCGGCCGATTGGTCCCAGGTGTCCATGGAGGTGTTGATGCTTGTGACCAGTGCCTCCGCCGCCACGGCCGGCAGGGCCACCGGGCAGTTCAGGTGGGCGGCGTACCGGGGATGGTGGAAGTACACCGCGTCGTCCAGGTAGAGCGAGGAGGCCTCGGCCAGCGCGGCCTCGGTCGAGCCGAGCGGTGCCCCGAGGTCGACGCCGGAGACGGACTCCTGCAGATCGGCCGGGTCCGGCCCGGTGGTCGGCGACTGGGCCCGGCCGATCGCCGCGGCGGCCAGCAGGGCGGCAGTCCCGGTGTCCTGCACGAAGCGGTGCGCGTTGTCAGCGGAGAGCAGCGCGGCGTCCGCCTCCGGATGCCGCTGGAGGAGGTCCGGGGCCTGCATCGCGATGGTCTGACCGGTCGGGCCGGTCGAACTGGTCTGACCGCGCGGAGCGGCCGGGGCCATCTGCTCGGTGGAGCTGGGGGCTGTCATACTGTCCCTTCGTTGATGAGGTTAGCCTTACCTAACCGGCGTCCATTAAACGCACAGGGATGGGGCGTAATTCAACTGGACTTTTGGTCAGGGCCGGCCAGGGCTGGCAAGGCGCGAGGCTGCTGGGTCCTGACGTCGGGCGGCCCGCCCGGGAGGCTGTGCGCTGGGACACCCTCCTGTTAGGGTGGTGGGACATTACTGACCGACCGTTCAGAAAGGCCCTGTCGGATGACCACGCACACCACCTCCGCGACCGTCCCCAGCTATGTCCTCGATCAGTGGTGGACTCCCGCGGAGGGCTCCCGCACCGCGGAGGTCCGCGACGCCAACACCGGCGAGGCCCTGCTCCGCTTCGGGGCCGAGGGCCTGGATCTGGGCGAGGTGCTGGCGCACGCCCGCACCATCGGCCAGCGCGAGCTCGGCGCGCTGACGCTGCACGAGCGGGCCTTGAAGCTGAAGGAACTGGCCCTGTTCCTCAACAGCCGGCGTGATGAGCTGTACGCCCTGTCCCACCGCACGGGGGCCACCGCGGTGGACAACATGGTGGACATCGACGGCGGTATCGGCGTGCTGTTCACCTACTCGTCCAAGGGCCGGCGTGAGTTGCCCAACGCCAAGGTGATCCAGGACGGGGGCGTGGAGCCGCTGTCCAAGGACGGCTCGTTCATCGGCACCCACATCTACACGCGCATCCCGGGTGCCGCCGTGCAGGTCAACGCGTTCAACTTCCCGGTCTGGGGCATGCTCGAGAAGTTCGCGCCGGCCTTCATCGCCGGTGTGCCGACCATCGTCAAGCCCGCGACCCCGACCGGCTATGTCACCGAGGCCGCCGTGCGGATCATGATCGAATCCGGGATCCTTCCGGCGGGCTCGCTACAGCTGATCTCCGGATCCGCCCGCGGGCTGCTGGACGTCATGGACTGCCGTGACCTGATGGCCTTCACCGGCTCGGCCTCCACGGCGCAGTCGCTCAAGGCCCATCCGAACGTGGTGACCGGCGGGGTCCGCTTCACCGCCGAGACCGACTCGCTCAACGCCGCCATCCTCGGGCCGGACGCCGTCGAGGGCACTCCGGAGTTCGACGCCTTCGTCAAGGCCGTGGTCACCGAGATGACCGTCAAGGCGGGGCAGAAGTGCACGGCCATCCGCCGCACCATCGTCCCGGAGGGACAGCGGGAAGCCGTCGCCCGGGCCGTCTCCGCGCGGCTGGACTCGCGCGTGGTCCTCGGCGATCCCCGGGCCGAGGGTGTCACCATGGGCGCCCTGGCCTCCCTGGACCAGCTGCGGGACGTGCGCGGGGCCGTCGAGGAGCTGATCGCCGCCGGGGGGGAGCTGGCCTATGGCACCCTGGATGCGCCCACGGTGCGCACCGCCTCGGGTGAGGAGGCCGTCGTCGAGCACGGCGCCTTCATGTCCCCCGTGCTGCTGTCCTGGGCGGACGGGGACGCCGAGGCCGTGCACTCCCGGGAGGCCTTCGGCCCCGTGACCTCCCTGCTGGGCTACACCGACGTGGCCGACGCCGTCCGCCTGGCCGCCCGCGGTTCCGGCTCCCTCGTGGCCACGGTGTGCACGAACGATCCGGAGGTCGCCCGTGAGCTGACCACCGGGATCGCCGGCCACCACGGCCGCGTGCACCTGCTCAACCGGGAGACCGCCCGGTCCAGCACCGGCCACGGCTCGCCGATGCCGCAACTGGTCCACGGCGGGCCGGGACGGGCCGGGGGCGGCGAGGAACTCGGCGGCATCCGCGCCGTCCTGCACCACATGCAGCGCACCGCTCTGCAGGGCTCGCCGAACCTGATCACGGCCGTCACCGGTGTGTGGCAGACCGGGGCGGACCGCCGCATCGCGGGCTCGACGGCGTACGGGGCGGAAGCCGGACAGGAGCACCCGTTCCGCAAGTCGCTCACCGACCTGCGGATCGGTGACGCCCTGGCCTCGGATCTGCGCCAGGTGACCCAGGAGGACATCACGGCGTTCGCCCACACCACGGGGGACACCTTCTACGCCCACACGAACCCGGAGGCGGCCGCGGCCAACCCCTTCTTCCCGGGCACCGTGGCGCACGGTTACCTGCTGGTGGCCTGGGGCGCGGGACTCTTCGTGGAGCCGGCCCCCGGGCCGGTGCTGGCCAACTACGGCCTGGAGAACCTGCGGTTCATCACCCCGGTGGCGGCCGGCGACTCCATCCGCATCACCCTGACGGCCCAGAAGATCACGCCGCGGGTCACGGACGAGTACGGCGAGGTCGCCTGGGACGCCGTGATCCACAATCAGGACGATGAGATCGTGGCGACCTACACCGTCCTGACCCTCGTCGAGAAGGAGGACACCCTCTATCGGGACTGGACCGACTGAGGCTGGTCCTGCGGACCAGAGCACGACGGCGGCTGGTCACCTTCTCGGAAGGTGAC
>NZ_JALDXU010000019.1:0-42142 GCF_032154715.1 Citricoccus sp.
CCGCACCCCACCCGGCGGGGCCGGCGTCGTCCGCGGCCTGGCGGCGGGTTCCGGCCACCGTGTGGATTGCCGGCCTGTTCGCGGGGCTGCTCGTCCTCGCCGCATTCGCGCCCGGCGCCCTGGCCACCCATGACCCGCGGGCCATCACCCTGGAGGCCCCGCTGGCCCCGCCCAGCTGGGAGCACTGGTTCGGCACCGACCAGTCGGGACGGGACCTGTACTCGAGGATCGTCCACGGCACGGCCCAGTCCCTCCTGATCGGACTGGGCGCCGCGGCCGTGGGCGTCGGACTCGCCGTGGTCTTCGGCTCCTGGGCCGCCCTGGGCGGACGCTGGGCGGACGCCGTCATCGGCCGGGGGATCGAGGTCCTCTTCGCCTTCCCGATCCTGCTGCTGGCCATGGTGTTCATCGCCGTCTACGGGCCCTCGGTCCAGACCCTGATCCTCGCCGTCGGGCTCGGGATCGCCCCCGGCTACGCACGGCTGGTCCGCGCCCAGGTGATGAGTGTCCGCCGGTCCGGGTACGTGCAGGCGGCGCAGGCCCTGGGGCACCACCCGGGCCGGGTCCTGACGCAGCACATCCTGCCGAACGCCCTGCGGCCCCTGCTGGCGGTCCTGACCCTCGGCATCGGCCAGTCCATCGTCTGGGCCTCCGGCCTGGCGTTCCTCGGCTTCGGCGTGGCCCCGCCCTCGCCCGAGTGGGGTGCCCTGCTGGAGGCCGGCCGTCCCTACATCATCGAGGCCTGGTGGCTGGAGATCATCCCGGGCCTGGCCGTGCTGGCCACGGCCCTGACCGCCACCGTCCTCGGCAAGTTCGTGGAGTCCACCCTAGAAGGAGAACGCTGATGACCACCCTGACCGACACCGCCACGCCCCTCCTGACGGACTCGGCCCGCGAGGCCGGCACCGCCGGATCAGCTCCCCGCCCCCTGGCCGAGTTGGAGAACCTCAACGTCTGGTTCTCGGACTCCCACGGCCGCCGCAGCCACGTGGTCCATGACGTCTCCGTGCAGATCCTGCCCGGGGAGTGCGTGGCGATCATCGGCGAATCGGGCTCGGGCAAGTCCGTCACCGCACGGACCCTCATCGGCCTGACCGGTCCCGACTCCCACGTGCGGGCGGACACGGCCACCGCGCTGGGCCGGGACATCCGGACGCTGAAGGACACGGACTGGGGGTCCGTCCGCGGCAAGGACATCGGCTTCATCCTGCAGGACGCCCTCGTCTCCCTCGACCCGCTGCGCACCGTGGGAGCGGAGATCGGCGAATCGCTGCGCCTGCACGGCGTGCGGGACCGTGCGGAGCGGACCACCCGGGTGGAACAGCTGCTCGCGGAGGTCGGTGTCCCGGACCCACACCTGGTGGCGGGCCAGCGCCCGGACCAGCTCTCCGGGGGCCTGCGCCAGCGCGCCCTGATCGCCTCCGCCATCGCCAACCACCCGTCCCTGGTGGTGGCCGACGAACCGACCACGGCCCTCGACGTCACCGTCCAGGCCCAGGTCCTGGACCTGCTGGCCCAGCGCAAGGCGGACGGCACCGCGATCCTGCTGATCAGCCATGACTTCTCGGTGGTGGGACGGCTGGCCGACCGTGTGGTGGTGATGCAGGGCGGCTGGATCGTGGAGTCCGGGACCGCGGCCGAGGTCCTGGAGAACCCGCAGCACCCCTACACCCGCCAGCTGCTGGACGCCGTGCCGTCCGGGCACACCCGCGGCGAGTACCTCACCGAGGACGGTCGGCTCCGGGCGCTCGAGCGCGCCGCGGCCTCCGAGGCCACCCTCCCGGCGGCTGAGGCGCCCGCCGTGCTGTCCGCCCGCAGGCTGACCAAGTCCTACCGGGGGCCGGACGGCCGGGACCGCACCGTGGTGCGGGACGTCTCCTTCGACGTCCACGCCGGACGGACCCTCGGGATCGTGGGGGAGTCCGGCTCCGGGAAGTCCACCACGGCCTCCATGGCGCTGGGCTTCATCACCCCGGACGCGGGCACCGTCCTGCTGGACGGCCAGCCCTGGAGCGAGCTGTCCCTGGCCGGGAGGAGGCCCCGCCGCCGGGAGGTGACCGTGGTCTACCAGGATCCGCTGAGCTCCTTCGACCCACGGTGGAGCGGTGAGCGGATCCTCACCGACGCGCTCGACGCCGGCGCGGTCCCCCGGGCGTTCGCCTCCGGGCGGGCGCGGCGGGCCTACCGGCAGGAGCAGTCCGAGCGGGCGGCGCAGCTGGCCCGGGTGGTCGGCCTGGCCCCGGAGCACCTGGCCAAGCACCCGCTGCGGCTCTCCGGCGGGCAGCGGCAGCGGCTCTCGATCGCCCGGGCCCTGGCCCCGGAGCCGAAGGTCGTGGTGCTGGACGAGGCCGTCTCCGCCCTGGACGTCTCCGTCCAGGCCCAGGTGCTGGACCTGCTCTCCGAACTGCAGGAGACGCTGGGCATGACCTACCTGTTCATCTCCCACGACCTGGGTGTCATCCACCACCTGAGCGACGAGATCCTGGTCATGAAGGACGGGGTGGCCGTGGAGCACGGAGACGCCGACCAGGTGTTCGAGGACCCGGAGCACGGCTACACGAAGACCCTGCTGACCTCCCTCCGGGCCCTCGCCACCTCGGTCTCTTCCTCTCGCTGACACCCCCCTCCATCGAGGTCGCACGAATTGGTGCGTTTCCGGACCATCCGGGGGTCATTCGTGCGACCTCGATGGGTGTGTGTGGCGGGGGGAGGGTCAGTCGATCCGGGCGGAGACGTTCCAGATGTCGATGGTGGACTCGCGGCCGGTGATCGCATCGATGCGCGCCAACTCCTCGTCCGTGAACGCCCTATTGGCCAGGGCGCCCAGGTTCTCGTCCAGCTGGCCGGTCGAGGAAGCACCCAGCAGCACCGAGGTGACCCCGCCCTCGCGCAGCAGCCAGGCGATGGCCAGCTGGGCCAGGGACTGACCGCGCTCGCCGGCGACCTCGTTCAGCGCCCGGGCGGTGGCGAGGTTCTCCTCGGTGAGGTGACCGGACAGGGAGGTGCGGCCGCCGGAGGGGACGGCGCCGTCGTCGTGCAGGTACTTGTCCGTCAGCAGGCCCTGGGCCAGCGGGGTGAAGGCGATGGACCCCATGCCCTGCTCCTGCAGGGTCTGCAGGAGGCCGTCCTCCACCCAGCGGTTGAGCAGGGAGTAGGCGGGCTGGTGGATCACCAGGGGAGTGCCCAGGTCCCGGGCGATGCGCTGGGCCTCGACCGTGCGCTCGGGCGAGTAGGAGGACAGGCCCACGTAGAGCGCCTTGCCCTGGGTGACCAGGCTGTGCAGGGCGCCGATGGTCTCCTCCAGGGGCGTCTCCGCATCCGCGCGGTGGGAGTAGAACAGGTCCACGTAGTCCAGGCCCATCCGCTGCAGGGAGGCCTCGGCGGAGGCCAGGATGTACTTGCGGGAACCCAGGTTGCCGTACGGCCCCGGCCACATGTTCCAGCCCGCCTTCGAGGAGATGATCAGTTCGTCCCGGTAGCGGCCCAGGTCCTTCGCCAGGACTCGGCCGAAGTTCTCCTCGGCGGACCCGGCGGGCGGCCCGTAGTTATTGGCCAGGTCGAAGTGGGTGATGCCGCGGTCGAAGGCGTGGGTCAGGATCTCGCGCTGCGTGGAGAAGGGGCGGTTGTCCCCGAAGTTCCACCACAGTCCCAGGCTGATCGGGGGCAGCGCGGGTCCCGTGGCGCCGACCCGGCGGTAGCCGGTGGACTCATAGCGGTCCGCCGCCGCCACGTAGGGGGTGTGGTGTTCGGGGGTGGGGACGGGGCGGATCTCACCGGTGTTCATGCAGTTCCTCCAGGGGTTGGTCGGTCCTCTACCGTGGAGCACTGTACGCCCCGGGTGGCACGCTGGGCTCATGAGCGAAACACAGGGACTTCCGGAAGCCAGCGGTGAACCCACCGCCCGTATCGAGAGGAAGGGGCAGGGCTGTCTCGCCATCGTGGAGGTGACCGTGCCCGGCCCCGCCGAGGAGGTGTGGGAATCGGTCGCCACCGGCCCCGGCTACCGGCGCTGGTTCGTCGAGGCCGAGCTGGAGCCCCGCGTCGGCGGCTCCCTGGTGACCCACCATGGCGACTTCGGCGACTCCGAGGGCACCATCACCGCCTGGGATCCTCCCCACCGCTATGCGTACGTGGAACCGGACTGGATGGGGGACGGCACCCCGGTCCCGGACTGGACCACCGAGATCACCCTGGAACCCGTGCCCGACGACGGCCCGCCGGCCACCCTCGTCCGGCTCACCAGCGGCGTGGCCACCGAGGCGGAGGCCTGGGGAGAGGACATCGAGGGCACGCTGCCCGGCTGGCGGTCCGCGCTGCGGCTGCTCACCGAGTTCCACGCCCACTTCGCCGGGCGGGACACCGCCCAGGCCCTGGTGATGCGCGAGGTCCCGGCGGGGCACCGGCTGACGGTGCTGCTGGGACTGGACGGGGCCGTCGTCGGGCAGCAGGCCACCGCCGGCGCCGAGGCCGGTGGGCAGAATCTCGCGGTGACCGGCACGGTGATCGAGGCGAGCGGAGGACCGGCCGGGGAGGGGCCGACCCAGCAGGACTCGGTGGTGCTGCGCGTGAGCGAGGGGACTGCCGGGGCGGCCGGAGCCGCGCCGGGCGTCTACGAGTTCGGCACCATGCAGTACGGCGAGTCCCGGATGTCCGTGGTGCGTGGCTACCTGCACGTGCCCTCCGGTGCGGACCTGCCAGCCGCGGAGGCGGCCCGGACCGCCGAACGGGACTGGTCCACGGTCCTGGACGCGCTCCTGGCGTGACGGCCCGTCAGGCCTTCGGGGCGTAGTAGCGGCCCAGCACCTCGTCCTTCAGGTCCCAGAACGTGCCGTCCTGGATGGAGACGCGCATCCGGTCCACCAGGCGCACGGTGAAGCGCTCGTTGTGGACGGAGATCAACGTGTGCGCCACCATCTCCTTGGCCTTGATGAGGTGATGGATGTAGGCCCGCGTGTAGTGGGCGCAGGTATAGCAGTCGCAGCCCTCCTCCAGGGGGGAGAAGTCGCGCTTGTACCTGGCCCCGGGCAGGTTGAAGCGGCCGTCGGCGGTGTAGAAGGCACCGGTGCGGGCCACACGGGTGGGGGAGACGCAGTCGAAGGTGTCCGCTCCGTTCTCCACGGAGGTGAACAGGTCATCCGGTTCGGAGATGCCCAGCAGGTGCCGTGGCTTGTCCTCCGGCAGTTCCTCGGCGCACCACCGGACGATCGTGCCCAGGTTCTCCTTCTCCAGGGCCCCCCCGATCCCATAGCCGTCGAAGCCGTGCTCGAGTGGCTGACCGGTGCTGCCGTGGGCGCCGGCGTCGGGGAAGCCCGTGCGCATGCCGGCCAGGTCGCCACAGGCCTGGCGCCGCAGGTCCTCGTACTGGGCCCCCTGGATGACCCCGAACAGGGCCTGGTAGGGCTTGGCCGCGCGCTCGCCGGTCAGGCGGGCGTGCTCGTCGAGGCAGCGCTGGGCCCAACGGCGGGTGCGTTCCAATGCCTCCTCCTGGTAGCCGCGGGAGTTGTGCAGGGTGGTGAGCTCGTCGAAGGCGAACATGATGTCCGCGCCGAGCTGGTGCTGGATGCCCACGGAGACCTCCGGGGTGAACCGGTGCTGGTCCCCGTTGAGGTGGGACTTGAACCAGACCCCGTCCTCGTCCACGTTGGCCAGACGCTCCTTGCCCGGCGCCACGGCGTCATCGGCACCCTGACCGGAGGGGGCCTTCGGCCCGGCCATGTCGATGACCTTCTTGAACCCGGAGCCGAGGCTCATCACCTGGAAGCCGCCGGAATCCGTGAACGTCGGCCCGTGCCAGTTCATGAACGGTCCCAGACCGCCGGCCTCGTCCAGCAGATCCGCTCCCGGCTGCAGGTACAAGTGGTAGGCGTTGGCCAGCAGGGCCTGCGCACCGAGGTCCGCCATGGCCTCGGGCAGCACGGCCTTCACGGTGGCCTGGGTGGCCACCGGGATGAACGCCGGCGTCTGGATGGCCCCGTGCGGGGTGGTGATGGTCCCGGTGCGGCCCGGTCGCGGTTGCCCGTCCGGTCCGGTCAGGCGGGAGCCGACGGCGAAGGAGAAGTCCCGCGGGGAGGCCGGGGCGTGCGCTGGGTTGTGGGGGGACGTCTGATAGGTCACGGTGGGCGGGGTTCCTTCGGTCGAGAGTCTGCCCTCCATGGTATGTATCACGGGAGAGAAGCATGACCACCGGAGCATGAGGGGGGCCGGTGCGGCAGCACGGTGCTGGTGTTCCGAGGGCCTCTGGTCCGGGGCCGATCATCCGCCCGGGGTGGCGCACCGACGGAGTTGAGTGGAAGAGTGATCGGCAGTAGCTTGACCTGGACCAGGCGGTAACGAGAGGGAGATCTGACATGGACCGTAGACCCGATTCCTTTCGAGGCGAGCAGCGTCCCGAGACAGCCTCCACCCAGAATCCCGTCGATCCTGTGGCGAATCCGGCCGCGGGCGAGCCGCTGGGCACCACCTCGGGTGCCGTGGAACCGGTGTCGCGGGGCGAGGTCGAGCTGGACTACGAGACCGAGGCCGATCCCGTGGACGCTCCGGAGGTCACCGAGGGCCGGGAACGGGGCGCGGCGGGTGGGACGGTACCCCGCGGGGCCATCGACGCCTCGCTGGACCAACCCAGCCGCACCGGCGTCAGTGGAGGCACCTGGATCGCCCTGATCCTCGGGGCCGTGGTGCTCGTGCTGTTGCTGATCTTCATCCTCCAGAACAACGTGGAGGCGGACTTCGCCTACTTCGGCTGGACGTTCAGCCTGCCCCTGGGTATCGCGATGCTGTTCGCGGCGATCGCGGGCGTACTCGTCATGGGGCTCTTCGGCTCCGTGCGGCTCGTCAAGCTCGGTCACCGGGTACGCAGGCTGCAGAAGGAACGCGTGGCCATCAAGAACCAGCTCGGCTAGGGCTGTCCCGTTCTTCCGGCGGCTCAGTCCTCGGAGGCCAGCGTCTCCGCCAGGGTGCGTAACGACGCGACCTCACGGCGCACGCGCCGGTCCAGCTCCTCTTCCGTGAAGGTCTCCGAGCCACCACGGGCCCGCAGGTACATCAGCGTGGCGAGCCGGGACTCGCGCCAACCGCGTTCGCCGACCGGATCACCGTTGGCCTCGGCGCGCAGCACCTCACGGTCGTAGAGGTTCGGCTCGTTCATCTGCCGCTGGCGGATCTCGGCGGCCCGCTGGGCGCGGATCGGATCCTCTTCGTCCCGGTCCGGCTCGGCCAGGCGGTCACCGGCCGCCCGGCCCTCCGCCTCCTCGCCGCGGTGGAAGTGGATGGTGGCGGCCAGGGCGAGGGAGGACTCGATGGACTTCCACCGGCCCATCGCCCCGTCATAGGGCAGCTGGGTCAACAGGGTCGTCAGCCGCAGGGCGCCGTCGGGGTCGTCCAGGTCGATGAACAGGTGCCGGGCCAGCGTGTCGATGTCCTCGAGCTGGGCGCCCGAGCGCAGGTTGATGCCCCGGGACAGCTTCGAGGCCACGGCCAGCACGTGCTGGTTGTCCGGGTGCAGCTGGGCAACCTCCACGACCGTGGCTTCCGGGCTGCCCTCCTCCACAGGGGAGAGGTCCGTGCTGACGTCCAGGTTCGGTGCCGGCCGGTGCGTGCGCACGCGGATTGTGGAGCCGTAGGCGATGCGCACCTCGCGGCCATCGGAGAGCGTGGCGACCACGAGGGCCGGGGTGCCGAAGTCGTCGCGGGTGGTGCGGATCTGGGACACGGGGGCCGACGGCTCACCCTGACGGGTCAGGAACCGGTCGCCCGGGCCGACCTGCTGGGCCTTGACGGAGCGCAGGTAGTCCCCCGCGGCGTCTTGCGTCCCCTTGTTCTGGGGGTGCGGGGCGGTCATGGCTCAACGCCCCCAGCCCACGTGGGCGAGCGCCTGGCGCACCAGGTTCCCGCGGCCCCCGATGAACTCGGACTGGATCGCCTCGCTGACTGCCTCCTCCGGAGTCACCCAGGACAGCTCGAGGGCGTCGCCGCGGGGTTGGCACTCACCCGTCACGGGGACCAGGTACGCCAGGGCCACGGCGTGCTGGCGGTCGTCCGTCAGTCCGGTCTCGGAGGGGCTCGGGAAGTACTCGGCCACCGTGAACGGGGTGATGGACGGCGGCAGCTGCGGCAGGGCGAGCGGGCCCAGGTCCTTCTCCAGATGGCGCATCAGGGCGGCGCGCACGGTCTCCCGGTACTGCACCCGGCCGGAGACCAGGGTACGGCGCAAGTGGCCGTCACCGTCGGCCAGGTACAGCAGGCCGATCTCCGACACGTATCCGAGGGGGTCCAGGCGGACCGGCAGGGCCTCCACGTAGACCATGGGCAGGCGGCGGCGGGCCTCGTACAGTTCCTCTTCCGACAGCCACCCGGGATTCGGGTCGGGGGTGCGAACGTTCATGCCTTAGTTCTACCCGAGTCCGGTGCACCGGTCACGCCGACGGACCGTGGAGGGGGCGGTCCAGGAGCACAATCATCCTGGCGGGCATGGGGAGAACTCCCCATGCCCGCCGGTGGCGGCGAGGGATCGGGGGCCCATAAAGTTCGTACTGACCCGAGCAAGACCGCTGCCCGGGGCCAGGAGCGGGGGCTTCGCCCCGGACATCGGAACAGTGAGGACAACGTGGCGATTCCGGATTGGACGGTGCACGAGGGGACCGCGCAGACCGTGGTGGACAACACGCTGGAGCAGGCCAACGACTTCGACGGCCTGGAGACCTCGGCGGGCAGCGCCTTCGAGGCGGCGATCGGTACCTGCAAGTCGGCCCTGATCACCGGAGCCCTGCAGTCCACGCACGACGAGTACATCGGCAAGCTCATCACGCTGGCCAAGTGGCGCGGCCTGAATGTGGGCAACGAGGGCCAGAAGATCATCAACGCCTGGGTGAACGGCTCGGAGACCATGGCCGTAGACGCCCGGAACGCCATGGACGACGTGGTGACGAGTGACGAGGAGGCCAGCTGATGGCGGTTGACCTCTCCGGGCTGCCGGAACTCCCGGATACCTCCGCGCTGCGTTCCGACGCCACGCAGATCAAGACGGTGGGTGACGACGTGGACCAGAATTGCATCGACACCCGCAATGCCTGGACCCCGATCGACGCTGCCATCATCAGCCCCACGGGCCAGGAGCAGATGGTCAATGCCCTGGAGGTGATGCTGGACTACGGCGACGGTGTCAGCCTGTCCACGCAGGCCATCGAGCAGGCGCTCGCGGACTACTGCGACGGGATCGATGCACTCAAGTCGCGCTACGACGCCGCGGTTGGCCAGGCCCAGATGTGCTGGGCAGAGTCCACCCCGGAGGACCCTAACCACCGGGAGAACAAAGAACAGGCCGCACAGACCGAGGTCAACGCCGTGGCCGACCTGCTGCTGGAGTTGGAACAGACCTGCGCCGAGTCCATCAAGGCGGCCAACCCCGCGGCACCCGGGCCAGGAGGTGCAGGGCACCCCTCGACAGGCGCCGTCAGCAGTGCCACACAGGAGCTGCTGGACCGGCTGAGGGTGGACCAGTACTCATTCGAGATCCTCGAGAGCGTCACCATCGAGACGCGGGTTTCGGCCTTCCATCTGGAGATCCAGATGGCCGACGGCTCGAGGCTCTCCTACTCGGAGCTGTCCGTTGAGCAGAGCGTGACGGAGCATCGGACGAGGGTGGATGTGACGACGGTGGACTTGGCGAGCAACAGGACGCCAGTGGGCGAACCGCCACGCTGGGCCAAAATCGGGGGCAACTTCCTGAGTTCGTTGGACATCGGACTCTCCGTCTGGGGCAACGGGACGGAGGAGTGGAATCAGGACCTCTTGGAGAACCCCGACATGAGCACGGGGGAGCAGTGGGGCAGCGCCGCCCAGTCCGCAGCGCTGGGAGCCGGCGGCGGATTCCTCGGCGGCCTGGGTGGGGCGGCGGGGGGTGCCGCGATCGGCACCTTGATCTTCCCGGGCGTGGGCACCGTCATAGGTGGCGTCGTCGGCGGCATTGTCGGTGGGATCGGCGGCGAATGGCTAGGCAACTCGGTCGACAATCTGCTCGACGGCGAGGGAATCGGAGAATCCATCGGCAACGCATGGAATAGTCTGTGGGGCTGAGTCGCTCTCGAATCGGGTGGCCCGCACTGCAGGACACGGACTCTGTAAGGACGGTGGACATGGACCTCGAGGCGGCAGCGGTGGGCTTGTTCCTGATCATCTCCGGGGCCTGCCTGATCGTCATTTCAGTGGTCTCCTACCGGGGCAAGTATCTGAAGTGGATGTTGTTCCGTCCCGTCGGGGCACCCTTCGGGCCGTTGTGGTCCCTGTTTCCCCTAGTGGTGCTCGGCGCGGCCGTGATGTACAGCGGGGTGCATGTGTGGTTCACGATATCCCTGCCCAATCCGGAATCACGGTCACCGCTCGCAGACACAGTGTGGTTAGCCGTGGTTGCCGTGGCCTTCGTGGCCACCTTCGTCCTCAGCCATTGGTTGCCGGGTGCCCTGAAGCCGGCCTGGTACCGCGAGTGGGAAGATCGGGGGAGGACCGATGCCGAGATCCGCGAGATCATCGCGGCACGGAAGAACCGGAAAGGACATCGCCGTGGCGGAGGAGTGTGACATGGGCCAGAGAAATGTTCCACCCGGACCCGCGGGGGGACCTTGGACCGATCATCAAGCCGGTGGGTTGTCGCTGAGACTGCCGGAACGGTGGACCGTTTTGGAGGGCTTCAGTACGGCCCCCGGCATCCATGGTGTGTGGACCGATCTGTCTGTTGGCACTATCGGCGGCGGAGGCGGCGGATTCACGGCCAACGCCGTCCTGACCTCGAACCGCTTCGAGGGAACGGTGCCCCAGCTGTCCACCGTACTGATGGCCGCGGTCACGGTTATCCAGGCGATGCCGCAGGTCCTGGCCGTCGACGAGCTGGATCCCGTCCGCCACGGAGGACTCTCCGGCCGCAGGCTGGAGTACACCTATGCAGCGGACCGTCACCTGGTGCACGTCGTGCAGTATGCCTTCCTGCTTTCCGGGGCGGCCGTGGTGCTGACCCTGTCCTGCGCCGAGGCTGAGATGGCCGAGTGGGATGCCAGCTTCCGGCGCATCGCCGAGAGTGTCGCCGTGGACCCGGCGGGCCTGAACGAGTGCGCCGGCCCAGAGTTCGCCTTCACGCCGGACCGCGAACCCGCACTGGAGGAGTTCGCCTCGGTGCGCGGGCAGCGCCCCCTGGAGCGGCTGGGTCAGTTGGCTGAACGCCAGCCCTACCGCAGTGCCGCTCCGTGGCTGGGAGCCGAGGAGGTCAGATTGCTCGAGCGGTTGTCCGCCACCACTTCCGTGGCTCAGGATGCCGACGGTGTCCGGATCACCGGCGGCCTGGGCCGGTTGGAGATCGGGGCTGCGGGACCGGAGTTGGACCGGCTGGTGGCTCAGGGTCTGGCTGAGTCCGAGGGCCGGTTGACCGAGCAGGGCGCTGTGTTCACCGCCGCCTGGCGCCAGACCACGGCCTCGTTCCGGATCACCGCTCAGACCGAAGCGCGGAACTCGATGTACCAGATGTGGTTCGGGTCCCGGGATGAGGCGCTCGTGCTGGCCGGCCCCTCGTTGACGACCGCGGCCGACAACGACGCTCCCGTCGGCGCACTGCGTCCGGAACTGTTGGACCAGGCCGAGGCCACCCATGATGTGGTTGCCTGGCTGGGCTTGTCCCCGGCGTGGGGCCTCGACGTCGGTGCCGCGCCGCTGGACCGGGACGCCGTGCTGGCCCGTATCGACGCGCGGACAGCTCCTCCAGAGGCCTCCAGCCCGGAACTCGTCCGCGTCTGGGAGGAGCCCTGGCTGGTCTGGACCGTGCAGCCTGCCGATGACCGTGCGCCGGTCACCTACCTGCGAGCGGGGATCCACGGCCAGTACCGCATGGTCGCCACCGGGGAGGGCATCATCCTGGAGGCCACCGCCACCCGGAACGTGTACCGTGACCTCTTGGTCCGGCTGGCGCCCGAGGGGCTGGAACGGTCCGCCGTCCAGGCGTGATCGTAGGGGAGCGAGGGGAGCAGTCGTGTCTGATCTGACGACGGGTGTGGTGGTGGGCGCCGTGGTGGCCCTGGTCGGGGTAGGTTTCCTGCTGACGGCGTGGCTGTCCTACAGCGGACGGTTCCGGAGCTGGGTGCTGGTCCGGCCGCCGCTGACCCTGACGGGACGGTATTGGGCGCTGCTGCCCATGGCCCTGGCGGGGACCGGCGTGCTGTTCGTGGCCGTCTTCGGGGGCCTCATCCTCGCGGCCGGTGGCACCGGCTCGGCCCCCGGGGGGTGGTCGCTCGCACTGACGGTGGGCCTGATCGCCAGCCTGGTGGCCGCCGTGTGGACCAGCCACCGGCTGCCCCGTGCACTCAAGCCGGCCTGGTACCGGGACTGGGAAGATCGGGGCATCACCGAGCAAGAGGTCACCGCCTGGCTGCAGGAGCGGAAGTCCGGCCACGCCCCTCGCTAGCCGGTCAGCGCGCGTACCGATTACGGAAGTTCGCCAGGATCTTCTGCGGCTCGGTCACCGTGGCCGCCCGCACTCGGGTGAAGAGCTCTTCCGTCTCGGCTGGCTCGTAGTAGCCGTGGCCCGCATAGGTCTCCAGGCGGAACAGCAGTCCGGGCAGATCCAGTTCGGGGTGGAACTGGGTGGCGTACTGATGCCGTCCGATCCGGAACATCTGCACCGGGCAGGCCTCGCCGGTGACCAGCACCTCGGCGTGGGGCGGCAGAAGGCGGACGGCCTCCTTGTGCCCCACGAAGGCGGTGAACTCCACAGCCACGCCGGCCAGCAGCGGATCCTGCCGCCCGGCCTCGGTCACACGCACGACGGCGGCCCCGGCCGGTTCCCCGTAGGTCTCGTCCACCGTGGCCCCCTGGTGCAGGCCGAGGGTGCCGACGCCGTAGCAGGCGCCGAGGAACGGGACGTCCCGGTCCAGCACCACATCCAGCATCCGCCGCAGCTCGACCTCGACGGCGACCTGCAGGTCGGACTTCAACTCCTCCGGGTCGGAGGAGTTGAACGGGCTGCCGCCGACCACCACCCCGGAATGGCGGCCCAGGAGGGCCTCCCAGTCGAGGTCAGCGGTGCCGCCCGACGACGGCCGGGCGGCCGCGACGAGACGGTCCAGCCGCAGCGGGGTCAGCTCGCCGTCGGAGAAGCCGCCGAGTGCGGTGGTGGAACGGACCTCGTCCGCCGCGACGGCATCATCCGCGCGGGTCTGGATCAGCAGGAAGGGCAGCACCCGGTCAGATCAGCCGGCCACGCCTGCGGCCGCGGCTTCCCGCTGGCGCACCGGCGTGGACAGCCGGCCCCAGGAGCCGCGGTGGTAGGCCGGGGCCAGCAGCTGCCGCCACCGCTCGTCGCCGAGCGACTGGGCTGCCTCCACGGGCCAGTTGGGGTGGACCAGGGCGGCCCGGCCGATGTCGACGGCATCCGCCCGGCCCTCGGCGAGCACGGACTCGGCAAGCTCGGGGTCGGTGATCGCCCCGACGGCCGAGACGAACAGGCGGCGGGAGGCGCCGTCGTCGGACACCTGCAGGCCCTGTCCCGCACCCAGGGGGAGGTCTGCGGTGCCGGCGAGGACGGCGTCGGCCAGGGGGACCTGGTAGGCGGGCCCGGTCGGTCCCTGGAAGGTATCCCCGATGCCACCGGAGGAGACATCCACCCAGTCCAGGCCGTGGCCGGTGAGGTCGCGGACAAGGCGGACGGTGTCCTGCTCGCCCCAGCTGTCCTCGAGCCAGTCGGAGCCGGAGAGCCGGATGCCGAGAACCTTCTCCGCCGGCCAGACCTCTCGGACGGCCTCCACGATCCGACGGGCCAGGCGGGTCCGGTTCTCGAAGGAGCCGCCCCACTCATCGGTCCGGCGGTTGGTCACGGGGGACAGGAACTGGTGAATGAGGTAACCGTGGGCGCCATGGATCTGCACGGCGTCGAACCCGGCCTCGTCAGCGCGGCGGGCGGACGCGGCGAAGGCCTCGATGACCTGCTCGATCTCGGCACCGCTCAACTCCCGGGTGGGGCCGACGGCGGAGACGGCCGGGACGCCGGACGGGGAGACGGTCTCCCAGCCGCCCTCATCCAGCGGGATGGCGTCATCCTGGAACCCGGGGTGGGCGGGCCACGTGGAGGCCTTGGAACCGGCGTGGGCCAGCTGGATGGCCGGGACGGCGCCCTGAGAACGGATGAAGTCCACGATCGGGGCCCAGGCATCGCGCTGGGTGTTGTTCCACAGGCCGGTGTCCTGGTCCGAGATGCGGCCCTCGGGCAGCACCGAGGTGGCCTCGGCCACCACCATCCCGAAGCCACCGGAGGCGCGGGCACCCAGGTGCGTCAGGTGCCAGGGCCCGGGGACGCCGTCCTTGGCGGTGACGTTGTACTGGCACATGGGCGGCAGGATCAGCCGGTTGCGCAGGGTGAGGCCGGACACGGTGACGGGATCGAAGAGAAGACTCATGTCAGGCACAACCACGGGGTGGTCCGGCAGTATTCCTAGACTGATCCCATGCCGTCCTTCCGCGCCCGACTCCAGATCGGTGACCTGCTGCCCGGCCATGGCCCCGAAGAGGTGATGGACCGTGCCGAGGCGGCCCTCGCCGCCACCCACAACGTGGAGGCCAAGGACCTGGAGGTGGTGGCCAGGGTGCCGCGCATCGTCTTGCGGTTCACGGTTCCCGACTCCACGTGGGACTCGGAGAACCGCGCCGCTCTGGCCGCGGCCGGCCGGATGCGCGCGGGCGTCCGGGACGTGGCCACGACCGGACGCCTGGACGTGCTCCGCCGGGACCGCGGCCGCTGGTCGCCGGTCGGCTAGACCTCGTCGACCTCGTGGCCCAGGGCGGCCCGATGCTCGGCGTGGTTGATCCGGTAGCGGCGGTTCTCAGTGGCCAGCAGCACCATGAACAGGGCCATGGCGGCCACGATCGCGACCCAGACGGAGGTCATGGACCCCACGAGCCGGGGCACCAGGATCGCGGCCAGACCCCAGGAGAGGCCGAGGGCGATGCTGATGCGGCCGCGCTCGGTCATGGACATCATGGCGGTTCCCCAGACCACCACCACCAGGGTGAGCACGGCCCAGACCGGGCCGGGGAGCCAGAGCAGGTTGATGCCGAGGGACTGCAGCCAGATGGACGCGTTGGTGGCCGCGAAGATCAGGGCCCAGCCGGTGAACAGCCCGATCATGCCGTCCGTGATGGCCCTCTCCAGCCGGTTCCGCGCGGTGTAGAGGTTCAGCTGGTGGACGCTGTCCACGAGGAGATAGCCCAGGGCCAGCCAGACGAACAGTTCGACCCCGAGCATGGCCCCGGTCCGGGCCAGGACGAACCACGCCACCGTGGCCACCATGGCCGCTGCCATGCGCCAGCCGGTGGCGCGTTGACGGTCCGCGGAGGCCTGGCTCGGCAACCACTGGTGCACCGTGTAGATGCCCAGGGCCACCCACAGCACCGGCCAGATGAGCTGGTGCCAGAAGGCCATGGACAGCATGGAGAAGCCGCCGGCGAACCGCCCCTGATGCAGGTCGTGCAGCCAGGGGCCGGTGGCGTCCTCGCCCAGGAAACCGAGGCCGTAGACGCCACCGAGCACGAATGCCAGGTAGGCCACGGTCACGGTGATCCGACGGAGCAGGTCCAACGAGGTCGGTGCCGGGTCCGGTTCCCGGGAGGGCAGGTTGTAGGGCGGGATATAACCGTGAGGGGCAGGTGCCGGCTCCGGCCCCGCGGCGGCGGCCGCCGGCCGGGTGCGCCGGACGGTGGAGGCCTCGATGGCCTGGGCCTTCTCCACGATCCGGTCACGGTGACGCCATTCCGGCAAGGAGGCCCGGGCCCGTTCCAGCAGCTGGGCGTCAGTCAGATTCTCGCCGCGCTCCTCGAGCATGGCGCGCCGTTCCGCCGGGGGCACCCAGTCGGTCCCATCGGACTCCCGGGCCGCGACCTGCAGGGCCCACGTCTCGCGTTCGCGCTGGCGGGCCAGCCACTCCTCGTGCTCCTGGCGTTCCATCTCCCGGCGCAGGGCCTCTTCCTCGGCACGCTGGAGTTCCAGCAGCCGCTCCTGCTCGAGGCGGGCGTCCTCCTCGGCCTGGCGCCGGGCCTCGAGTTCGGCCGCCTCGGCGGCGAGCCGTTCGGCTTCAATCCGGTCTGCCTCGGCCTGCTCGGCGGCGCGCTGGCGCTCGAGCTCTGCCTGCCGCTCGGCCTCCGCGCGTTCGGCGGCTGCTCTCCGCTCGGCCTCGGCCTTCTCCTCGGCGCGCCGCTGGCGTTCCGCCTCACGGTGGGCCTTCTGCCGCTCGTAGGCGGCCTTCATGGTCGCCGGCGACTCGTAGATGGACTGGGTGACCTTGTCCCAGTCGGGCTCGCCGAGGGAATCGAGCCAGTCGTTGAAAGACTCGAGGGGGCCCTGGGTCTCGTGGGTGTTGGCGTGCCGTAGGCGCGGCTGGTCCGCGACGGGCGTCGGCGAAGAATCCCTGGTGGCTTCAGCGTCCGCTTCAGGGGCACTGCCGGGGACAGGATCGGGGCGTGGTCCGTCACCCGCTCCGGTGGCTGCCGGACCGGACGGCTTCTCCGCCGCGGCCTTCATCCGTTCCAGCGCAGCAGAGGACGACGACTCAGCGTTCACCCATCACCTCTCCCCGATCGCCGCCGGATGGCGACGATCCCCGCAATGATCAACCCTGCAAGGGTACCCAATCCCATGCCCACCACGGCGCTGGCCCAGAACGGCAGGCCTGTCGCGCTGCCGGTGAACCACCCGAGGCCCACCATGTAGACGGACCACACGGCGGAACCGATGCCTGACAGGGCCAGGAACGGGCCCCAGGGGATGCCGGCGATCCCGGCGGCGGCCATGGACGCCGTCCGGCCTCCCGACACGAAGCGCAACACGAACAGGGAGGCGTATCCCGGCGCCGGCCCGGCCTTGTCCAGCAGCCGCAGGATCCCCCGGTGGATGCGCTGGCCCCATGAGGCCCGGTCCAGCAGTCCGGTCAACTGGAACCGGAACAGGGCGTACAGCCCGACGTCCCCGGCCCAGCACCCCAGCCATGCCGCCATTATTGAAGGGACCAGCGCCACGCTGCCCAGCTGGGACATGGCTCCCGAGCCGATGACGAACAGTTCGCTCGGCACCGGCGGCACGGGCGCGTCGACGGCCACCAGGACGGCGGTCAACACGTGGAACCACCCGCCCAGCGACTCGACCCAGGCGGTGTCCAGGCCCGGCGGCATGCCGGTCACGCCACCGGCCTCGGACGTTCGGCCAGGGCCAGCCGGGAGCTGAAGCGCCGCGGGGCACCGGTCAGCGGATCCGTGAACCCGATCGTCTGGGCCAGCAGCTGCAGCGGCCGGTCGTAGTCGTCCGGGGCGGCGTCCAGCAGGTCCGGATAGAACGGGTCGTTGAGGATCCCCAGCCCGAGGGCGGCCAGGTGCACGCGCAGCTGATGGGTGCGTCCGGTGTGCGGGTGCAACCGGACGTGGGCGACGCCGGCACCGGCCCAGGTGCCCGCGGAGACGCCCGTTCCGATCAGCTCGACGCGGGTCTGAGCATTGGCCCCCACGGTCGGCCGGTTCGTCTTCCGGCCCGGCCGGGTGGCCCGGCCCGGGGAGCGGCCCGAGTCCCGAGGGCCGTAGTCCAGCGTGCGGGCGGTGAGCACGCCCTTCACCTTGTCCATCCGGTTGCGGTAGGTGAGCGGGAACCGGCCTGCCGCGCCGCCGTCGGGAAGCGCCGAGACGGCCTCGTAGACCTTCCAGATCTGGCGCCGTTCGAAGAGCACCTGGTAGGCGCCCCGGGTGTCCGGGTTGGTGGAGAACATCACCACGCCGGCGGTCGCCCGGTCGAGGCGGTGCATGGGCACGAGGTGGTCCAGTCCGAGCTGGTTGCGCAACCGCACCAGCGCCGATTCCTGCACGAAGCGGCCGCCTGGGGTGGTGGGGAGGAAATGCGGCTTGTCCGCCACTACCAGGTGCTCGTCCTGGTGGAGCACCGTGATGGGGAAGGGGATGGGCGCCTCCTGCGGAACACTGCGGTAGTACCAGACGAAGTCATGGGCGCTGAGGGGGGTGTGCTCGGTGACCGTGGTGCCGTCGGCGGCGCGGACCTCGCCTGTCCGGAATCGCTCGACGATCCCCACCGGGTCCACATGGCCCCACCGGTGCAGCACGTAGGCCAGGATGGTGTCCCAACCGTGGTCCGGAACGGTGAGCCGGGTGGCGTTCACGCCGTCACGGACGGGCAGGGGCGGTGGCTGGGACACGGCCCCAGTCTTCCAGACCCGCAGGGCCGCCCTGTACGCCGCCACGGAACTCCCGGGGACGGGCGCGTGAGTCAGGTCCCGGTGGTCTCGTCCGCGCTGGCGGGCCCGCGGTCGGCCGGCACGAGGACGGTGATGTTGCCGGGGCCGGGCTTTGTCCGGCCGGAGCGTCCGGTGGGGATCTCCGCGCCGACGTCCGCGATGACCGACTCCAACTCGGCTCCCGCGGGGACCACGCAGTCGCCGAGCAGGACCGACCGGGACACCCGGGCGCCGGCCTCCACCACCACACCGGGGCCGACGATGCTGTGCTCGACCTCACCCCTGATCCGGCAACCGGCCGCCACGAGGGAGGCGGACACCGTGGCCCGGGTGCCGATCCAGGCCGGAGGGGCATGCTTCGGATTCGTGATCAGGGGCCAGCCGGGCCGGTCCAGGTCCAGGCCGGTGCCGTCCAGAAGTTCCATGTGCGCCTTGAAGTAGGCCTCCACGGTGCCGACGTCCCGCCAATACCCGTCCAGCCGGTAGGCGTGGGTTCTCCGGTGCTCCACGAAGTGCGGCACGATCGACTCCCCGTAGTCGCCCAGGGAGTCCCCGTCCTCGTCCCCCTGCTCCACGGTGAGCCGGCGGGTCACCTGCCGGAGGGCGGCGACGTCGTAGATGAAGATCTCCGTGGCCACCAGGCTGCCGTCCGGATCCTCGGGCTTGTGGTCATAGCGGGTGACCGCGCGGTCCGCGTCCACCTGCACCACCCCGAAGCGGGAGGGGTCCTCGTCCGTCTGCGTGGTCACCACGGTCAGCTCGGACCGCCGGGTGCGGTGCTGCTCCAGCGCGGGCCGCAGGTCGAATTGGTACAGGTGGTCGGCGCTGACCACCACCACGGTGTCCGCGCCGAAGGACTCCAGCAGGGGCACCTGCTGGTGCAGGGCATGCCCGTTGCCGGCGGCGAAGCCCTCCTCGGCGCGTCCCTCGGCCGGGGGCAACAGGCGCAGGCCGTGACGGGTGCCGTCCAGGTCCCAGGGCCGGCCACCGGCGAGGTGCTGATTGAGGGTGAAGGGCCGGTACTGCTCCACGATCCACACGTCCCTCAGGCCAGAGTTGGCCAGGTTGGACAGGACCACGTCGATGAGCCGGTACTGGCCGGCCACCGGCACGGCCGGTTTGGACCGGGCATCGGTCAGCGGGGACAGCCGGCTGCCCTGGCCTCCGGCCAGCACGAGGGCCACCGTGGAATGGGCGCGGTCCTGCGGGAAGGGATCGGCCATCTCAGTCTCCTCGGGATCGGAGGTGCCGCGGCACGTGGACGGTCACCGTTGGCACTGCCTGCACCAGTACAGGGTACGTTCCCCGGTGCCGTCACCGAGAGTTGCGACCGTCACCGGCCCGCCGCAGCGCAGGCATCCCTCGCGCTGGCGGCCGTAGACCCAGTACGGCGGCGTGTTCCGCCGTGGGGGCAGGGCGGCGGGGAACGTGACGCGCACGCCGTAGGGGGCGCCCGCGTCGGGCACCACGGCCGTGGTGGTGCGCCGGGGTGCCGGCCGGCCGGGCGGGGCCGGTGCCGTGTTGGCCCGCATCAGGTCCCGGGCCAGGTCCACCAGGCCCGGCAGATCGGGGACGGAGGCGACCGGCCGGTGCGGGTCCAGCCCGGCCAGCAGGAGGGCCTCGCAGCGGTAGATGTTGCCGATGCCGGAGAGCAGCCGTTGGTCCAGCAGGGCCAGTCCGAGGGGCCGCTCCGGCTCCGCGAGCAGCCGCCGGACCGCCTCGGCCCTCAGCTCGCCGGCCCGGTCCGGGTCCGCCCACTCCGGGTCCAGCAGGTCGGGACCGAGGAAGCCCAGCCGGTCCGGGACCTCAGCCGTCGGCAGGACCTCGATCAGGCCCAGCTGGAATCCGACCACCTGGTGCTGGGCCGTCTCCAGCACGCACCGGGCCTGCCAGGCGGGATGGCGCCAGCGCGGCGTGACCGGGGATCCGGTGCCGTCCACCCGGGTGTACGTCTCCCAGCGGCCCTCCATCTTGAGGTGGGAGAGCACGGTCAGTCCCTCGGCGGCGTCGACCTCGAGCAGGAGGTATTTGGCCCGGGACCGGACCGAGCGCACGGCGCTGCCGCTGAGGTCCACGGTGGCCAGGCGGGGGACGCGGAAGTCGGTGCGGAGCAGGTCCTGGCCCTCCAGCACCGGCCGCAGCCGGTCGGCGAGCCGGACGAGGGAATCACCTTCGGGCATGGCTCACGACCTGAACCTCAGCCCGGACGGGGACGAGTAGAACCCCGCCTCGGCCAGCGCCGTGGCCAGCGGGGTGCCGGTGAGTGGCAGGCCGTTGACCTTCTCCAGCGACATCTTCTCCACCCGCGCGGTCCGCAGAGCCCACGCCAGCGCGGTGGACATCGCGCCGAGTTCCGTGGGCTCGTCCGCGAACAGCAGCAGGGTGCGCCCGCCCCGTTCCACGTACAGGGCCAGCTCGCCGGCCACGAGGACGACGACGGCGCCGGCCTTTCGCCCGGGGCGTTGCCCCGTCGGCCGCACCCCGTCCGGGCCGGCGGGCACATCCGGCCAGGGCAGGGCCGCGCCGTAGGGGTTGGCGGGGTCGGTGGCCGCCAGCGCGATGGCCAGCGGAGCGGGCTCCGCGCGGTCACCCTGCCAGGGGGACGGTGCCCCGGCGTGCTGGGGGGCCGGCACATCCTGCTGGGCGAATCCGCGGAGCCGGTCCACCGTGGCCCCCGTGGAGAACTGGGCCGCGCCCAGGTGCTCCACGTAATAGCCGCGGCGGACCTGACCGGCTTCCTCCATGCGCGTCAGCAGCCGGTATTGCATTGCGAAGCCGCCGAGGACCTCCTCCGCCATCACGGAACCGCGGGTGATGACCCCATAGCGGTCCAGCAGATACTCGGCGGTGGCGTGCGCCCGGAGGGTCGGATCGGTCGAGGGCTCCGGCAGCAGAGACCAGCGGCCCGCGGCCCGGGCGACCTCCATCGGGCCCAGATCCGCGGGCAGGCCGCCGGCCGGGCGCGCCAGTGCGTCGGTCCGTCCCGCGTCGGCGCCGAGACTGCCGGAGGCCTCCTGGAGTCGTGCCAACCGGGACAGCCTCGCGCTGCGGCCGGGCCGCGCCGGCCGGGCCCGGGGCGAGCGCGACCTGGACTTGTGGGCGGTGCGGCCCTGACCCAGCAGCCCGCGGATCGGGGCGAAGGTGTCGTTGCCCACGAGCCCGGCCCACACCAGGTCCCAGAGGGCGCGGAGGAGGTCACCGGAGGAGACCCGCGGCGTCGGCGCACCGGGTGCGTCGGGCGTGAACGCTGCCGCAGCGAGGACGGAGCGCGCCCGCTCGGCGAGCTGGCCGAAGAACCAGGCCCCGCCGCCGTCGAGCACATCCAGCAGGGCCCGGTGCACGTGACCGAGCTCGAGGCCCTCGGCCCGCACCAGGGACAGGTCCGCGGAGTCGGCGCTGTGGAAGGCGAGCCAGCCGTCGTTGCCACTGGCGGCGGCGGTGCCGGACCAGAGGAACTCGCCACTGGCCAGCAATTCGTCCAGGAGGGCCGGCGTGTAGTCGCGGACGCGGGAGGGCAGGACGTGGCTCTCCCACCCGCTGGCGGGCACGGGGACGCCGGAGAGCTGATCGAGTACGGCGGCCACCCCGTCGATCCCGGACAGCGTGGCCGGTGAACCGCCCCCACGGGCTGGGGACAGGTGCTGCCAGTCGGCGAGGAACCGGGCGTAGGCGGCCTGCTCGACCGGTTCCACCTCCGCCCGCAGCGCCGCCAGGGACCGCCGCCGGATGCGCCGCAGCACCTCGACCTCGCACCACTCGGTCTCGTGCGGGCCGGAGGGCCGGGCGCCGTCCCCGTCAGTACCGTGGCCGGCCGTGGGGCGGAATTGCCCCTCGGTCACGCGGTGTTCGGCGGCGAGCCGCTGCAGGACCTGGAGCACGACGGCGGCGCCTAGTCCCAGCGTCACCCCGGCCTCGGCGGCGGTGAAGGGCCCGTGGGTGCGCGCGTAGCGGGAGACGAGGTCTCCGAGCGGATCCTCCACGGGCTCGATGAAGGCCAGGGGAAGGCCCAGGGGCAGCGCCACGCCGAGGGCATCGCGCAGCCGGGCCGCGTCCTCCACGGCGGCATACCGGATCTCGCCGTTGATCCTGACCTGCAGGGCCCGGTTCGCGGTGACGAGCTGGTCCAGCAAGCCGATTGCCTCGTCTGTCCCTGCGTCCCTGCTCTCTGCGGGATAGCTGGTCTCTGGGGGATCGCTGGTCTCAGGGGGGCGCAAGCGGGCGGCGGCGTCCTCGGCGGTCAGGGGGCCGAGCAGGCGGAGGAGGTCCGCGAGTCCCTCGGCACCCTTGACCCGGCGGTCCGGGGAGAGCCGTTGCAGGTCCGCCTCCACCGTGGCCATGACGTCCGGGTCCAGCAGGTCCCGGAGTTCAGCCCGCCCCAGCAGCTCGTTGATCAGGCCGGGGTCCAGGGAGAGGGCGGCGGCCCGGCGCTCGGCCAGGGGGGAGTCGCCCTCGTAGATGAATTGGGCCACGTAGCCGAACAGCAGCGATTGGGCGAAAGGCGAGGGGGTCTGGGTGGTGGTTTCCACCAGCCGCAGGGACTTCGCCTCGATCCGGGTGGCGAGATCCTTGAGCGCGGGGAGGTCGTAGACGTCCTGCAGGCATTCGCGGACGGTCTCGAGGATGATCGGGAACTGCGGGTACTTCCGCGCGACCTCCAGGAGCTGCGCCGATCGTTGGCGCTGCTGCCACAGCGGAGTGCGTTTGCCGGGATCCCGGCGGGGGAGGAGCAGCGCCCGGGCGGCGTTCTCCCGGAACCGGGCGGCGAACAGCGCCGACCCGCCCACCTCTGCCGTGACGAGTTCCTCGAGTTCCTCCGCCGTGAAAAGGAATAGGTCCGCTCCGGGCGGCTCATCCTCCATCATCGGCACCCGCAGCACGATGCCGTCATCGGCGGCCATCGCGGAGCCGTCCATCCCGTACCGGGCATGCAGCCGGGCGCCGACGGCCAGCGCCCACGGCGCGTGCACCGGCATCCCGAAGGGGGAGTGCAGCACCACGCGCCAGTCCCCGAGCTCGTCGTGGAACCGCTCCACCACGAGCGTCTTCTCCGTGGGCAGCTGCCCGGTGGCCTCCCGCTGTTCGGTCAGGTACGCGGTCAGATTGTCCTGGGCCCACTCATCCAGTCCGGCCGCGGCCAGCCGCTCGGACCTCGGGCTCCCGGCGCCGGCCTCGCCTTCGCCCAGCCCGGGGCCCAGTCCGGCGGAGACCTCGCGGCGGAAGGCCCCGACCGCCTCACCGAGCTCGGCGGGACGGCCCTCGGCATCGCCCCGCCAGAAGGGGAGACGTCCCGGCTGCCCGAAGGCGGGGATCACGAGGACCCGGTCATGGGTGATGTCCTGGATCTGCCAGCTCGTGGCGCCGAGGACGATCACGTCCCCCACCCGGGACTCGTAGACCATCTCCTCGTCGAGCTCACCCACCCGGCGTCCGCCCGTGCGGGCGGTGCCGGAGGACGCTTTGGCGGCGCCCGCGGTGGTGTCGCCCGCCTTCTCGTCCTCGGTGCCGGCGAGGAAGACGCCGAAGAGGCCGCGGTCCGGGATGGTCCCGCCCGAGGTGACCGCCAGCCACTGCGAACCGGTGCGGCCGGACAGGGTGCCGGCTTCCCGGTCCCAGACCACACGCGGGCGCAGCTCGGCGAACTCGTCGGAGGGGTAGCGGCCGGAGAGCAGGTCGAGCACCGACTCGAACGCGGAGTGCGGCAGGGTGGCGAAGGGGGCGCAGCGGCGGAGCAGGTCGAACCAGGCCTCGACGTCGAGCTCGTCCAGGGCGCTGGCGGCCACGGTCTGCTGCGCGAGGATGTCCAGGGGGTTGGCCGGAATGGACATCGACTCGATCCGGCCGGCGAGCATGCGCTCGACCACCACGGTGGTGTCCACCAGGTCTCCGCGGTGCTTGGGGAAGAACCAGCCGGAGGACGTCTCGCCGACCTGGTGGCCGGCGCGGCCCACCCGCTGCAGCCCGGAGGCCACCGACGGCGGCGATTCGACCTGGATGACCAGGTCCACCGCCCCCATGTCGATGCCCAGTTCAAGCGAACTGGTGGCGACCACGCAGCGCAGCTGACCGGACTTCAGCGCGTCCTCGATGAGGGCACGCTGCTCCTTGGACACCGAACCGTGGTGAGCGCGGGCGAACTCGGTGCCGGTTCCCTGCGAGGCATGGCCGGCGGACTGTCCCGCACCGCCCATCAGTTGGGCCGGGGAACCGGGCCGTCCGGCGTCCGGCGTCTCCGGGGGTGTCTGCGTGACCTGGCGTTCCTCCCAGATCTCATTGAGGCGGCCGGTGAGCCGCTCGGCGAGCCGGCGGGAGTTGGCGAAGACGATGGTGGAGCGGTTCGCCTCGACCAGGTCGACGATCCGCTCCTCCACGTGCGGCCAGATCGAGGCGTTCGCCTGCAGCCCGGACCCCGGTCCCAGATCGTGCGCGGAGGAGGCCGAGGGCAGCTCGGTCATGTCCGGCACCGGGACGGTCACGTGCACGTCCCAGGACTTGGTGGAGGCCGGGGCCACGACACGCACCGGCTGGACGCCGCCGAGGAAGCGGGCGACCTCCTCCTTCGGCTCCACCGTGGCCGAGAGCCCGATCCGCTGGGCGGGATGCGCCAGCAGGGCGTCGAGCCGTTCGAGGGAGACCGCGAGGTGGGCGCCCCGCTTGGTTCCGGCCACGGCATGGACCTCGTCCACGATCACCGTCTGAACCCCCGCCAGGGTGGACCGCGCCTGGGAAGTCAGCATGAGGTAGAGCGATTCCGGGGTCGTGATGAGGATGTCCGGGGGATGGCTGGCCAGCTGCCGGCGCTCGCGGGCGGGGGTGTCCCCGGACCGCACGCCCACACGCACCTCCGGTGTGGCCTCGCCGAGGCGCTTGGCCGTCTGCGTGATGCCGATGAGCGGGGCCCGCAGGTTGCGTTCGACGTCCACGCCCAGGGCCTTGAGCGGGGAGATGTAGAGGACGCGGGTCTGGTTCTTGGCCTTCGCCTTCTGCGGCGTTTCCGTGCGCTGGCTGGCCGCTGGGGAGCGCAGGAACCCGTCGAGGGCCCAGAGGAACGCCGAGAGCGTCTTGCCGGAGCCGGTGGGCGCGACCACGAGGGCATGCTGGCCGGAGGAGATGGCATCCCAGGCCCCGAGTTGGGCGGTGGTCGGCGCGGCGAAGGCCCCCTCGAACCACTCGCGGGTGGCAGGGGTGAAGCGGGCAAGCACCTCGTCCGCAGCGGGATCTGCGGCGTCGGGTCGAGAGTTTCGGGCCATCGCGGCCATGCTACGCCGGGCCCCGGACACTCTTCGATTGGTCCTCTAGGGTGGGTGGACCATGAACCGCTGAGCAGCCGGGAGCGACGATGAAGCGCAGGATCGGATGGATGCTGGGTCTCGGAGCCCTGCTCATGGTGACCGGATGCAGCCAGAGCGAGACCGGGATCGCCCTCCTCGACGAGCCTGCGGCGGATGCCGATTCGATCGATGTCGGGGCCGGGCCGCTGGAAGCGGACGCGTGGCAGGGCGCCGATCCCGAGAGCGTTCGCTTCGTGGCCGAGCACGATGGCGTGACCTACTACCTGGCCGAACCCCGGGACCCGGAGCTCGCTGGAGGTCTCTGCCTCACGGTGGTGGAGCCGGGGGCGATGGCCTGTGGAGGGCCGTCTCAGGGCGCTCCGGCTGATGCGGCGGTTCTCATCCTCGACTATGGCACGGGCGCGGCTGCTGTGTTCCGCGACGGAGACGATACATCGGAGCTGGCGGATCAGGGCTGGACCCAGGTCCACCCGAACCTCCTGGTGCGGGACTCCGGCCCGACCGCGTAGGAACTCGGGTCCACCGCCCTACACGTGGTGGTAGGGCCGGCCGCCGGCGATCTCCTGCGCGCGGTAGAGCTGTTCGGCCACGATCAGGCGGACGAGCTGGTGGGGAAAGACGAGCGGGGACAATGACCAGATCGTGTTGGCCCGGGTGTGCACGGAGCTGTCCACGCCGTAGGCGCCGCCGATGACGAGGGTGACGGCCTGACCGGCGTCGAAGCGGCCCTGGAGGTGGCGGGACAGGCCGGGGGAGTCGAGGTGGGTGCCGCGTTCGTCGAGCAGCATCAGGTGATCGCGCTCGCCGACCTTGGCCAGGATGCGCGCCGATTCCTCCTCGCGGGCCGCGTCGCCCTCGCGGGAGGAGTGGGGGAGCAGCTGCCAGGTGACGTCGAAGGGTTTCTTGAGGCGCTTGGCGTAGCGGTCGATGCCCCCGGACACCCAGGATTCGTGCTTCTTGCCGATGGCCAGGACCTTCACGCTCATGGGACCATCCTGTCAGGACCTCGAGTCGGGGGGCTTCCGCGCCCCGATGGAGGAGAACTCGCCCGGGTCGCCGCGCAGGGCGTGCAGCACGGTGCCGTGGAACCAGTCGAGCGCCGCGGTGTGCTGACTGGTGGTCCGCTTCAGCAGGGAGATCTCGACTCCCGGCAGCTCGAACGGAAGATCCCTCAGGACCACGGGCCAGGTCTCCGCCCAGCCCCGGGCGATCGACGCCGGCACGGTGGCGAGCAGGTGGTTCGGCGCGGATAGCAGCGACGGCAGCGAGGCGAAATGACGCACGGAGACCGCTGGATGGATCGGGGCGCCGAACCGCCGGAGCGCCGCGTCCAGGGCCGGCCGGCCGGAATCCCCGGCCACCACGGCATGATCAGCTTTCAGGTAGGCCTCCAGTGTCAGTGGCGGGGCCGCCAGCGGATGGTCCTCGCCCATGAGCACGGCATAGCGCTCCGATTTCAGCACCTGGTGGTCGAAGGCCCCGGAGATCGGCAGGGAGGTCACGGCCAGGTCCACCGTTCCCCGGGTCAGCCAGTCGGGAACGAGATCCAGGTCCAGCGAGATCACATCGACCCCGGTGCCTGGGGCGGCGGAACGGACGGCGGCGAACAGTGCCGGGAAATAACCGATCTCGCCCAGCTCGGACATGGCGACGGTGAAGCGGCGGTCTGAGGTGGCGGGGTCGAAGGAGTGGATCGTGTCCAGAGCCCGGTCGATGGTCATCAGTGCGTCGCGGAACAGCGGGTAGATCGACTGGGCCGCCGCGGTGGGCTCCATGGCCCGGCCCACCCGGTGGAACAGCGGATCATCCCACTGGCGCCGCATGCGCGTCAGAGCCTGGCTCACAGCGGGTTGGGTGACGAAGAGCCGGGCCGCGGCCGAGGTGAGGCTCCGCGTTTCGTAGACGGCCACGAAGGTCCGCAAGAGGTTCAGATCCATGGCTCCGTGACTCAATCTGGGAGATCGGTGGATAAGCAATTCTTATGATCAACTCAGGCAACTATACGTAGGCTGACGGTGACATCACCACCCGAGCACCGTCGCTACCGCAGGAGTCCTTTATGTCTCAGCATCCCGAATCCCTGGCCGCAGCCATCGCCCGCGCTGGTTCCCCCGTCGAGTACCTGCGCCATGCCCCGTCGAAGCCCACCGTGTTCCCCGTGCAGCCGGAGTTCACGAACTGGCGCTCGGAGCAGGAATCCTGGCGCACCTCGGTGGCCCTGCTGGACCAGTCACACCACATGACCGACCTGTTCATCACCGGCCCAGATGCGCTGAGGCTGCTCTCGGACGTGGGCGTCAACAGCTTCGCGAAGTTCGCCCCCAACAAGGCCAAGCAGTTCATCGCCGTCAACCACGAGGGCTATCTGATCGGCGACGCCATCCTGTTCTACTTGGAGGAGGACTCTTTCGACCTGGTCGGCTGGCACATGGTCCTGGACTGGGTGCAGTATCACGGGGAGACCGGGGACTATGACGTCACCTTCGAACGTGATGCCAGCTCCGCCGTGCGCCAGGGCGACCCGAAGCAGTACCGCTTCGAGGTCCAGGGCCCCCGCGCCCTCGAGCTCATGGAGAAGGCCACGGGTGCCGTGGTCCCGGAGACCAGGTTCTTCGGCATGGCCACCTTCGAGATCGACGGCGTCCAGGTCCGCTCGCTGCGCCATGGGATGGCGGGACAGCCGGGCTTCGAGCTGTTCGGTCCGTGGGCCGAGGGCGAGCGGGTCCGGTCCGCCTTGCTGGCCGCAGGGGAGGGGCTGGACCTGGTCCAGGTCGGCTCGAAGGCCTACTCCTCCTCCAATCTGGAGTCCGCCTGGGTGCCCTCCCCGTTCCCGGCGATCTTCAGCGGCGAGCGCACCGAGGCCTACCGCGAGTGGCTGCCGGCCAGCCGGGCCGGATCCCTCGCGGGCAGCTTCGACTCCGCGGCGGTGGAGGACTACTACCTGACGCCGTACGACCTGGGTTATGGGCGCAGCGTGTCCTTCGACCACGAGTTCATCGGCCGGGCCGCCCTGGAACGCCACGCGGCCGGGCAGCAGCGCCACAAAGTCACCCTGGTGTGGCGGCCGGAGGACGTCGCCGCCGCGATCCAGACGCAGTTCGAACCCGGAGTGCCGGCGAAGTACATCGACATGCCCAAGGCGCGCTACGGCCAATTCCAGGTGGACCGGGTCATGGTGGACGGCCGGGACGTCGGGGTCTCGCACGACGCCGGCTACCTCACCAACGAGCACGCCTTCGTCTCGCTGGCGAGCCTCGACCACGACGTGGCCACCCCCGGCACCGAGGTCACCGTGGTGTGGGGCGAGACGACGCCCTCGGCCAAACCCGCGGTGGAGAACCACCGCCAGGTCCGGATCCGCGCCACCGTGGAGCCGGCCCCGTACTCCGCCTTCGCCCGGGAGAACTACCGCAAGAACTAACGGGTCTCGGCCATGGTCAGCGCATGTTCCGCGGCGACCCAGCCGAGCATCGCGCACTTCACCCGGGCCACGTAGCGCGAGACCCCACCGAGGGCCACGGCGTCGCCGAGCAGGTCCTCGTCCGGGGCGACCTTGCCGCGGGACTGCATGGCGGTGCGGAAGGCGTCGATGCGGGTGCGCAAGTCCTCCACCGTCAGCCCCTCGGCGAGCTCGGTCAGCAGGGAGGCCGAGGCCTGCGAGATCGCGCAGCCGTGGCCCTCCCAGCGGATCCGGTCGACCACCCGGCCGGACCCTTCGCCGCTCAGGTGCACCTCGAGGGTGATCTCATCACCGCAGGTCGGGTTCAGCTGGTGCGACTGTCCAGCCGCACCGCCCAACAGGCCCACGCCATAGGGATTCTTCGAGTAGTCGAGGATGACCTGCTGGTACAGGTTCTGCAGATCGGACGAGCTCACGCCTTCACTCCAAAGAAGTTCGCGGTGGCGGCCACCCCCTCCAGGAAGCGGTCCACCTCCTCGGTGGTGTTGTAGAGGTAGGTGCTGGCACGGGTGGAGGCCGTGAACCCGAGCCGACGGTGCAGGGGCTGGGCGCAATGGTGGCCCACGCGGATGGCGATGCCCTGATCGTCCAGGAACTGGCCGACGTCGTGGGCATGCACCCCGGCGAGGTCAAAGCTGGCCGCGCCCACGCGCGGTCCCTGAGCGGATCCGCCCAGGACCGTCACGCCGGGTATCTCGGCGAGCCCGGCCAGCAGGCGCGCGCCGAGCTCGTCCTCGTGGGCGGCGATGCGTTCCATGCCGATGCCCTTCAGGTAGTCCACGGCGGCGGCCAGGGCGATGGCCTGCGAGACCTTCTGGGTGCCCGCCTCGAAGCGCTGCGGGGGCGGCAGATACTCCGCGGCCTCCATGGTGACCGTGGTGATCATGGAGCCGCCGGTGAGGAAGGGTGGCATGGCCGCCAGCAGTTCGCGGCGCCCGTAGAGCGCGCCGATGCCGGTGGGGGCCAACATCTTGTGACCGGAGAACGCGGCGAAGTCCACGTCGAGTGTTTTCAGGTCCACGGGCAGGTGCGGGACGGACTGGCAGGCGTCCAGCACCACGAATGCTCCGACGGCGCGGGCCCGGGCCACGAGGTCCTCGACCGGGTTGATCAGCCCCAGGACGTTGGAGACGTGGGTGAAGGCCAGCAGGCGGGTGCGGGGGGTGATGACCTCGTCCGCCGCCTCCATCCGCAGGGCTCCGTCGTCGCCCACGGGGAGGTAGCGCAGGGTGGCTCCGGTGCGGAAGGCGAGCTCCTGCCAGGGGATGAGGTTGGCGTGGTGCTCCATCTCCGTCACCACGATCTCGTCCCCGGCGCCCAGCCGGAACCGTTCGGCGGCAACGCCACCGCGGCCCACGCTGGCGTTGGAGAATGCATAGGCCACCAGGTTCAGCGCCTCGGTGGCGTTGGAGGTCCAGACGATCTCGTCTTCCTCGGCACCCACGAACTCGGCGACCGTGGCCCGGGCGTCCTCGAAGAGCACGGTGGCCTCGGCGGCCAGGGTGTGGGCGCCGCGGTGGACCGCGGCATTGAGGTTCTCGTAGTACTCGCGTTCGGCGTCCAGCACGGCCCGCGGCTTCTGCGACGTGGCGCCCGAGTCCAGGTAGGCCAGCGGATGGCCGTTCACCTCGGCGGCCAGCAGTGGGAAGTCCTCACGCCACCGCTCGATCTCGGCCGCCGTCGGGGGAGGGGTCGTCTGGGAGGTTCCGGTCATCTGCGCTGCCTTTCGACGGGGTCGTCTGCCGTGTGCACCACTGGCATAGCACCGGGGGGCCCTGATTTGTTCCGCTTTGGTTCCGCTGGGTCCGCCCCGGTCCGGACATGCGAGAAGGCCTCCACCACCCGGGAACCCGGGCCGTGGAGGCCTTCTTAACTGGCGGTGACGGTGGGATTTGAACCCACGGTAGGGGTGAACCTACACAACATTTCGAGTGTTGCACCTTCGGCCGCTCGGACACGTCACCAGACCGCACCACTGTACCGGAGGGGGCCAGCCCTGCCCAAACCACTCAGGCAAGCTCGTTCCGCTCAGCGGCGGTGTTCCCGGAAGAAAGCGGTCAGGAGCCCGGCGCACTCCTCCTCGCGGAGGCCGGCGTGGACCTCCACCCAGTGGTTCAGCCGGGGCTCCCGCACCACGTCGAACACGGATCCGCAGGCTCCCGCCTTGGGATCCCAGGCACCGAACACCAACCGGGGGATGCGAGCCAGCACCAGGGCCCCGGCGCACATGGCACACGGTTCCAGCGTGACCACCAGCGTGCAGTCGCCCAGCCGCCAGCCGTCCCCGTCGCCCGCGTCACGGAGCGCGGTGGCGGCCTCGCGCAGCGCGAGCACCTCGGCGTGGGCGGTGGGATCCCCGGTCGCCTCGCGCTCATTGCGTCCGGTGCCCAGGATGGTCCCGTCCGGGCCCACGACGACGGCGCCGATCGGTACGTCGGAGGTGTCCAGCGCGGCACGGGCCTGGTCCAGGGCCGCGCCCATCCACTCGTGGTGCGAGGTCTTCATGGGCCGACCCTAGCCGTCCCGTGGCCTTCTCCTGCCGGCTCGGCGGTCCGGTGGCCGATGGTGGTCCCCGTGCGCCCGGTAGGGTTGGCCCCATGCGCGTACAGCTCGTGGAACACCCGCTCGTCAGCCACAAATTGACCGTTCTCCGCAAGAAGGGGACGCCGTCGATGATCTTCCGGCAACTCACCGAGGAGCTCGTCATGCTGCTGGCCTACGAGGCCACCCGGGATGTGAAAGTCCAGCCCGTGGAGATCGAGACCCCGGTGGCGAGGATGACCGGCGTCGCGCTGGCCAAGCCGACCCCGCTGGTGGTGCCCATCCTGCGGGCGGGTCTGGGCATGCTCGAGGGCATGGTGCGGATGGCGCCCTCGGCCGAGGTGGGGTTCCTGGGCATGGCCCGGAACGAGGAGACCCTGGACATCGTCACCTACGCGGAACGGCTGCCGGCGGACCTGACAAACCGCCATGTCTTCCTGCTGGACCCCATGCTGGCCACCGGGGGCACCCTGGTGGAGGCGGTGCGGTTCATGTACGCCCGCAATGCGCAGCGGGTGACCTGCATCTGCCTGCTGGGCGCTCCCGAGGGGATCTCCCGGTTGGAGCGCGAGCTGGCGGACGTGGAGGTGGACATCTACCTGGCCGCGATCGACGAGCGCCTGGATGAGCAGTCCTACATCGTCCCCGGCCTCGGCGATGCCGGCGACCGCCTCTACGGCCTGGCGGAGTAACCCGGGGCGCTCACCGGTGCGGTAACAAAAGTGCGAACGCGGCCTGTTCGCAGTAGGTTGCCCCCACTGCGCCGGAATAGGTGTCTCACCACCGGGAATGGGTGTGATCTTGCTCACGAAGAGGGGTATTCGTCTCACATAGTGAGACCTCCGTCCCATTGTTACTTGCCAGGAACGAATGTGACGGCTGAGTGTTGTCACATGAACTTCCGCGACTCGGCGGTCCCCTCGGGGGCGACGACAGTTCGGCGATGGTGCCGGCAGTCTGGCCGGGCCGGCTCCTGTCCGGGGTGTCCGCGGCGGGGAACGGCCGTGATCCGGCCTGACTCGCAGCCCTCACGCCGAACAGGACACTGACGCAAGGATTCATCGACATGACAACCAGCCCCCAGGGATACGTCCACATCTCGGTCCGCAACGCCCAGCGTCGTGCGGCACGGGTCCGCAGTTACCGTGAGCACGGCGGCACCTATGGGACGCCGGCCAGCCGGCAGCTCCACTCGGTCCAGAATGTCGTGGAGCCCGCAGGGGAGGCCGAGCAGCAGGCGCCCCAGACGGCACCGATGCCGGTCCTGGCCCCCAACGGGATCCCGGGTCCTCAGGCGGTGGCCACTGAGACTGAGGCCCGCGGCTTCGTCATCTACGTGGGCATGGACGAGTCGGCTGCTTCGGCCGCCGGTACCTCGCTGACCCGGCTGGCCAACGAGCTGCGCCACTATGTCGAATCCCTGGTGCCCGGTTCACAGTCCGCCGCGGCCGTGGCGATCGCTCCGGCAGGTGCTCCCGGCTCCGACCTCGAGGTGGTCCGCCAGGTCCTCGGAGATCCGACCATTCAGCAGGGCACCCGCCCGGACCTGCTCCAGGCCCCTGCTCCCGTCTCGACTCGCCAGCCGGGCGTCCTGATCGATCTGGCCCGCCGCGAGGTCCAGCTGGACGGTGAGGGGCTGAACCTCACCTACAAGGAGTTCGAGTTGCTGAACTACCTCGTCGAGAACGGCGGCCGGACCGTGGGCCGGGACGAGTTGCTCGAGTCCCTGTGGAGGAACTCGGACGAGGTGCCGAACGAGCGCACCATCGACGTCCACATCCGCCGGCTGCGGTCCAAACTGGGCCGGCTCTCCGGCACGGTCCGGACCGTGCGCGGGCAGGGGTACCGCTTCTACGAGCACCCCGAAGTGGTCGTCTGGGCTGCCCCCGAATACAGCATCTGAGTCAGGGCGGGCACGTAGGCTGGCCGTATGCCTGCCGACGCCGCGACGCCCGACCGTATCGACACCTCCGGTGACAAGACGCTGATCCTGCTGCGCCATGCCAAGTCGGACTGGCCGGACGGCGTGAATGATCACGACCGTCCCCTGGGCGGCCGCGGCCATCGTGAGGCACCCGCCGCCGGTCAGTGGCTGGTGAACCAGGGCGTGTATCCGGATATGATCCTGTGCTCCGATGCCGTGCGCACCCGGCAGACCTGCACCTGGGTCTGCGGCGAGCTGGGGGAGAAGGCGCCGACCCCCTACCTGGACTCGCGTCTCTACGAGGCTGATGCCACGCGCGCCCTGGCCGTCATCAATGAGACCGAGGAGCGGGTGCGGTCGCTGATGGTCATCGGTCACATGCCATGGGTGCAGGACCTGGGCATGCGGATCGCCTCCGTGGAGTCCGACGAGGAGGCTGTCGTGTCCATGGCGGAGCGCTATCCCACGCTGGGCCTGCAGGTCTTCACGGTTCCGGGGGAGTGGGCGTCACTGGACGGGCGCGACGCGCGGATGACCCACTTCGTGGTGCCCCGCCCCTGACGACGGGGCCGGGTCTCACGCCACCAGGCCGCGCTCGACAGCAAAAAACCCGGATCCGTCGTGGATCCGGGCTTGACCTGGCCTGATGGATTCAGACCTTTGAGTGCGCCCTAAGGGATTCGAACCCCTGACCTTCTGTTCCGTAGACAGACGCTCTATCCAGCTGAGCTAAGGGCGCATCGACCACGATCGGCCTTGAAAGACTATACCGGCCCGGTGGCCGTTCACCAAATCCGGAGGGGAGGTGCGCCGCGCGGGCGGGCGGCGGGTGCGGGCCGGGTGCGCCGCCGTCGTCCGCGGTGTCAGGGTGCGTAGATGTCAGGTGGCGTCACCGAAACGTCTGCGAAATCTCCGTGGGTAGAATGACTCGTGGAGACGGTGTACGCACAATGGAGTGCCGGCCGCTGACGGCCGCATTCCCCTGTGCCCAACCGGAATGCACCCGCAACCCAATGGAGGGAACCCCCATGGCCAAAAACTCCTCACTCGCGTTCGCAGATCGCGCTGTGGCGGAAGCGCCGACCAGCTACGGCAAGCTTCTCGATTGGGTGAAGGAGGTTGCCGAGCTCACGGAGCCCGACTCCGTGTATTGGGTGGACGGTTCCCAGGAGGAATATGACCGCCTGGCCGGCGAACTGGTCGAGGCGGGCACGTTCGTCAAGCTCTCCGAGGACCAGTTCCCGAACTCGTACGCCGCCTTCTCCGACCCCGCCGATGTGGCTCGCGTCGAAGACCGGACGTTCATCTGCTCCGAGAAGGAGGAGGACGCCGGCTTCACCAACAACTGGATGGACCCGTCCGAGATGAAGGGCATCCTCCAGGACACCTTCGCCGGATCCATGCACGGCCGCACGATGTACGTGATCCCCTTCGTCATGGGGCACCTCGAGGCCGATGATCCGAAGTTCGGCGTCGAGATCACGGACTCCGCCTACGTGGTGAACTCCATGCGCATCATGGCCCGCATCGGGACGGACGTGCTGCAGAAGATGGAGGAGACCGAGGCGTTCTTCGTCCCGGCCCTGCACTCCGTCGGCGCCCCGCTCGAGGAGGGGGATGCCGACGTGGCATGGCCCTGCAACGAGAACAAGTGGATCGTGCACTTCCCCGAGGAGCGCTCCATCTGGTCCTACGGCTCCGGCTACGGCGGCAACGCCCTGCTGGGCAAGAAGTGTTACGCGCTGCGCATCGCCTCGGTCATGGCCCGGGACGAGGGCTGGCTGGCCGAGCACATGCTGATCCTTAAGCTGACCAACCCGGAGGGCAAGTCCTACACGATCTCCGGCGCCTTCCCGTCCGCCTGCGGCAAGACCAACCTCGCGCTGATCGAGCCGACCATCGACGGCTGGAAGGCGGAGACCCTGGGTGATGACATCACCTGGATCCGCCCCGGCAAGGACGGCGAATTCCGGGTGGTCAACCCGGAGGCCGGCTACTTCGGTGTGGCGCCCGGCACCGGGTGGGGCACCAACCCGAACGCCATGAAGGCCATCTCCCAGGGCAACTCGATCTTCACCAACGTGGCTCTGACCGACGACGGCGGCGTGTGGTGGGAGGGCATGACGGACGAGGTCCCGGCCCACCTGACCGACTGGCGCGGCAACGACTGGACCCCGGAGTCCGGTACCCCGGCCGCCCATCCGAACTCGCGGTTCTGCACCCCGATCGACCAGACACAGATGCTGGCCGACGAGTACAACGAGCCCAACGGGGTCAAGCTGGACGCCATCCTCTTCGGTGGGCGCCGCAAGACGACCATCCCGCTGGTGACCGAGTCCTTCGACTGGGAGGACGGCATCTTCAAGGGCGCCACCCTCTCCTCGGAGACCACGGCGGCCGCCGTCGGCGCCGTGGGCGTGGTCCGCCGCGACCCGATGGCCATGCTGCCGTTCATCGGCTATGACGCGGGCGACTACCTGGAGCACTGGGTCAAGGTCTCCGGCGAGGTGGACCAGGCCAAGCTGCCGAAGATCTACCTGGTCAACTGGTTCCGCCGCAACCGGGACGGCGGCTTCGCGTGGCCCGGCTTCGGGGAGAACTCCCGCGTGCTGAAGTGGGTCGTGGAGCGCCTCGAGGGCACGGCGGGCGCCACCGAGACCCCGATCGGTTACGTCCCGACGCCGGACGCGCTGGACCTGTCCGGCCTGGACCTGTCTGACGCCGACCTCGAGGACGCCCTCCGCGTGGACACCGAGGAGTGGAAGGACGAGGTGGCCTCCATCGAGGAGTGGTTCGCCCGCTTCGGCGCCTCCCTGCCGGCGTCGATCGCCGGTCAGCTGGACGGATTGCGCCAGCGCGTCAACGGCTGACCACGCCGACTGTGTTGGCTACGCCTCCGCCCGGTGCCGATTCGGTGCCGGGCGGAAGCGTTTAACCGGGCCGGACCCGGCCGTCCGCCTCCTCCACAGGGCACGACGACGGCCCCGTCCTCCACCGTTCGGCGCACCGGGCGCTGGGGTGTCCGTCCCGGCTGGAATACTGGCCGTATGGCGCTCCATGACAACGACGGTGACTTCCTTGGCGAGACCACGACGGCGCGGGAGGCTCTGCGGACCGAGGCCCGTGAAGTCCTGTGCCGGCTGGTGGGCCGCGAGGACGCGGACTTCCACCCCGGCCAGTTCGAGGCGATCGAGGCGTTGGTGGCCGATCGGCGCCGGGCCCTGGTGGTCCAGCGCACCGGCTGGGGCAAGTCCGCGGTGTACTTCGTGGCCTCCCTGCTGCTGCGTGCACGGGGCGCGGGGCCCACGCTGATCGTCTCCCCGCTGCTGGCCCTGATGCGGGACCAGGTCTCCGCTGCGGCCCGGGCCGGGGTGCGCGCCGAGGCCATCAACTCCGCGAACGCCACCGAATGGGACCAGATCCGGGAGCGGCTCGCCGCGGATACGGTGGACGTGCTGCTGGTGTCCCCCGAGCGGCTCAACAACCCCCAGTTCCGGGATGTGCAATTGCCGGACCTCATCCGCCGGACCGGGATGCTGGTGGTGGATGAGGCGCACTGCATCTCGGACTGGGGGCATGATTTCCGTCCGGACTACCGGCGGATCCGGGACCTCATCGCCCAACTGCCCGGTGCCGGTGACCGCCGTGTGCCGGTGCTGGCCACCACGGCCACGGCCAATGAGCGGGTGGTCCAAGACGTCGCCGAACAGCTCGGCGTGGCCGGCGCAGACGGTTCAGGGGAGGTCTTCGTCCTGCGCGGCCCGCTGGCCCGTTCCTCGCTGCGGCTCGGCGTGCTGCGCATGCCGAGCCCGGCCAGTCGGCTCGCCTGGCTGCTGACGCACCTGGACTCGCTGCCCGGATCTGGGATCGTCTACTCGCTCACCGTCTCGGCCGCCGAGGACACCGCGCGTGCCCTGCGGGACGCCGGCCATGAGGTGGTGTCCTACACCGGGCGGACGGACCCGGAACAGCGGGCCGAACTCGAGCAGGCGTTGAAGGACAACCGGGTCAAGGCCCTGGTCGCCACCTCCGCCCTGGGGATGGGGTTCGACAAGCCTGACCTGGGCTTCGTGGTCCACCTCGGCGCACCCAGCTCCCCGGTGGCCTACTACCAGCAGGTCGGCCGCGCCGGCCGTGCCACGGACCATGCCGATGTGCTGTTGCTCCCCGGCACCGAGGACCGTGAGATCTGGCGCTACTTCGCCACCACGTCCATGCCGGAGGAGCACCGGGCCCGGGCCGTGCTGGGAGAGCTGGAGGCCGCCGGGAAACCGCTGTCCGTCCCCGCCCTGGAGACCCGGGTGGATCTGAAGCGCACCCCGCTGGAGTTGCTGCTCAAGGTCCTGGCCGTGGACGGTGCCGTGGAACGCACCCAGGGCGGCTGGCAGCGGACCGCGCAACCGTGGACGTATGACGGTGAACGCTATGGCCGGGTGGCCCAGGCCCGGCTGGCCGAAGAGAAGCTCATGCTGGACTACGAGAACACGTCCGGATGCCGCATGGAGTTCCTCTCGCACGTCCTGGACGATCCGGAGGCGGCCCCCTGCGGCCGGTGTGACAACTGCGCCGGCCCATGGTTCCCCACGGGCATCGACGAGACGGCCAAGGGCAGTGCCTCGAAGGCACTGGGCCGGGTGGGGGTGCCCATCGAGCCGCGCCGGAGCTGGCCCAGCGGTATGGACCGGCTGGGGGTGCCGCTGAAGGGCCGCATCCCGGAGGAGTCCCAGGCGGGTGAGGGGCGGGCCGTGGCCCGGCTGACGGACCTGGGCTGGGGCGGACGGCTGCGCAGCCTGTTCGCCGCCGCGGAGGGCGGCGTGCAGGACGCCCCCGTGGAGCAGGACCTGTTGCAGGGGGCCGTCCAGGTCCTGGCGTCCTGGGACTGGGCGGAACGGCCCATCGCCGTGGTCTCCGTGCCGTCCCGCACCCGTCCTGACCTGGTGGGTTCCTTCGCCGAGGGCATCGCCCGGATCGGCCGCCTGCCGTACCTGGGCTCGCTCGACCTCGTGGACGGTGGGCCCCGCGGGGAGTCCGGGGGCAACAGCGCCTTCCGGCTGGCCTCGGTCTGGCGGATGTTCTCCGTGCCCGAGGAGCTGGCCTCCCAGCTGGCCTCGGCCAGGGAGGCTGGTCAGCACGGTCCGGTGCTTCTCATCGACGATCGGACGGACAGCCGCTGGACGCTGACCGAGGCCGGCCGTGTGCTGCGGGAGGCCGGGGCCAGCGGGGTGCTGCCCTTCGTCCTGGCGTTGAACGGCTGACCAGTCCCGCCGGGAGATAACGTGGTCCCATGGACCTCAACACCCTGCTGAATGTGGCCCTCGTGCTGCTCTTCGTGCTGATCGGCGGCGTGTTCGCCGGCACAGAGATGGCCATCGTCAACCTGCGGCAATCCCAGGTCCAGGCGATCGAGGACACCGGGCCGCGGGGTGCCAAGACGGCGGCGCTGGTCCGTGACCCGAACTTGTTCCTGTCCGCCGTGCAGATCGGCGTGACCGTGGCCGGCTTCTTCTCCTCGGCCTATGGGGCCTCGACGATCGCACCGGATCTCGCACCCGTCCTGGTCGGTTGGGGGCTGGGGGAGCAGACCGCCAGCACGGCGGCACTCATCGGCATGACGTTGGTCATCGCCTATCTCTCCCTCGTCTTCGGTGAACTGGTCCCGAAGCGGCTGGCCATGCAGAACGCGGTGGGTTTCACCAAAGTCCTGGCCCCGCCGCTGGGAGCGTTCGCGGTCCTGATGCGTCCGGCCATCTGGCTGCTCTCGGTATCCACCAACCTGGTGGTCCGCCTGCTCGGCGGCGATCCGAAGGCCCACCAGGAGGCGGTCTCCGCCGAGGAGATCCGCTCGATGGTGTCCACGTCGGAGGCGCTCGAGGACACGGACCGGCACGTGCTGCAGTCCGTGTTCGACGCCGCCGAGCGCACGGTGGTAGAGGTCATGCGGCCCCGGCCCGAGGTGAACTTCCTGGCCGGGCACCTCAGTGTGGCCGAGGCCATGCGGCAGCTGGCCGACCTGCCCAACTCGCGCTATCCCATCACCGGGGAGGACTCGGACGACGTCCTCGGCTTCATCCACATCCGCGATCTGTTGCGGGTGCCGGACCCGTCCACCACCCTGGACGGGATCGCCCGCGAGATCACCGTCCTGCCCGGCACGGTGGACGTGCTGCAGGCCCTGAGCCGCATGCGCTCCAGCGGCAACCAGATCGCCCTGGTCATCGACGAATACGGTGGCACGGACGGGATCGTCACGCTGGAGGACCTGTTGGAGGAACTCGTGGGGGACATCTACGACGAGTTCGATGACAGCCTGGCCGCGGAGGACAATGCCCTGGCGTGGGGAGAGGATGCCGAGGTGGACGGCGGGCTGATCCTGCAGGAGCTGGCCCAACAGACGGGTGTGGAACTGCCGGATGACGGCTCCTACGAGACCGTCGGCGGCTTCGTGATGGCCCAGCTGGGACGCGTGCCCGAATCAGGGGACCGGATCGAGGCCGAGGGGGCGAGCCTGGAGGTCCTGGACATGGACGGCCACCGGGTCGGCCGCGTCCGCATCACCCGCACCCCAGACCCCGACCACTTTGCGGGCAGAGAATAGTACTCTTCTCTGCCCGCAAAGTACGTCAGGCGTCCTGGCGGACGAGTTTCAGGACGGTGTCGCGGACACGGGCCATGGTCTCGGCGTCGTGGGCCTCGCCGTTGTAGCGCAGGAACGGTTCGGTGTTGGAGGGGCGCAGGTTGAACCACCAGGTGCCGTCCACCGCGGTCACGGTGGTGCCGTCCATGCGGTCCACGAGCACGTCGACGCCGGCCAGGTGCTGGTCCTGCAGGCACGGCTCGCAGGTCGTCGCGAGGCCGCCGTCGACGCGGCCGCCCTCGATCCACCCGGAGGCGAACACCTCCAGGACCCGGTCCACGGCGCCGGCCTTGTCCTCGACCTCGGAGTTGATCTCTCCGGAGGCGGTGTACGGGTCGTACTCGGCCGCCAGCTCGGACAGCGGCACCTCCTGGGTGCCCAGGGCGGCCAACACGTGCATGGCGGCGAGCATGCCGGTATCCGCGTTGTAGAAGTCGCGGAAATAGTAGTGCGCGGAGTGCTCCCCGCCGAACACGGCGCCCTCGGCGGCCATGACGGCCTTGATGAAGGAATGTCCGACCCGGGTCTTCACGGCACGCCCGCCCTGGGCCGCGACCAGTTCGGGCACGGCATGGGAGGTGATGAGGTTGTGGATGATGACCGGCTCGGACTCGGGGGCCTGCACGGCCCCGTTGACGGTGTCCCCGGCCTGCGCACGGGCGATCTCGCGGCGGGCCACCAGCCCGGTCACGGCGGAGGGGGAGACCGGGGCTCCCTTCTCGTCGATCACGAAGCAGCGGTCGGCGTCGCCGTCGAAGGCCAGGCCGAGGTCCGCGCCGTGGGCCAGGACGGCGGCCTGCAGATCCCGCAGGTTCTCCGGTTCCAGCGGGTTCGCCGGATGGTTCGGGAAGGTGCCGTCCAGCTCGAAGTACAGCGGCTCGATCTGCAGGGGCAGCGCCGGAAGCACGGTGTCTCCCAGGACCGCCGGGGTGGTCTTGCCGGCCATCCCGTTGCCGGCGTCCACCACGACCTTCAACGTCCGGATCCCGGACAGGTCCACCAGGGAGCGCAGGTAGGCGGCGTATGCGGCGAGCATGTCCTGCTCGCTCACCACACCCGTGGCCTCCACCGCGGGGATGTCACCGGCCTGCAAGTAGCGCTGGGCCACATCACGGATCTCGTAGAGGCCGGTGTCCGAGGACACCGGCACGGCGCCGGCCTTCGCCATCTTCATGCCGTTGTAGGCGGCAGGATTGTGGGAGGCGGTGAACACCACCCCGGCAGCCTGCTCCACGCCGCAGGCGTAGTACAGCATGTCCGTGGAGATCAGGCCCAGCATCACCACGTCCGCGCCGCGGGAGGTCGCCCCCTGCGCGAAGGCCCGGGCGAACCCGGGAGAGGACGGACGCATATCCCCGCCGACCAGCACCCGCGAACCAGCCAGGCCCAGCACGTCCACGAAGGCCGCGCCCACGGCCCGGACGGATCCCTCAGTGATGGTCTCCCCGACGATGCCACGCACGTCGTAGGCCTTGAAGGACTGGCTCAGATCCACAGAAGTCGTCATGGGAGTCAATCCTAGGCCAGCGCGGCGCCTCCGCCCTGGTCACGGCGCTAGAGTCGGGGCCGTGGAGACAGGCGCATCAGGACCGTGGTCCGGACACATCCCCGGGACCCCCGGATACCGCCGCCTGTTGCTGGGACTGTTCCTGGCCGGCGTCGCGACCTTCGCCCAGCTGTACTCCCCGCAGGGCCTGCTCCCGCTGATCAGCGGGGACCTCGGCATCACCGCCTCCGATGCCGCCCTCATGGTCTCCCTGGCCACTCTGGGACTGGCTATCGGCGTGATCCCGTGGTCCTACGCCGGTGACCGTTACGGCCGGAAGCGGGTCATGGGGTGGGCCATCATGGCGGCCTGCGCCTTCTCGCTGACGGCGGTCGTGGTGCCGGGTCTCGAGGCCATCCTGGCGTTCCGCCTCCTCGAGGGTTTCGCCTTGGGCGGCGTCCCGGCGCTGGCGCTGGCCTACCTCAACGAGGAGGTCAGCGCCGCCTCCTCAGCGCTGGCGGCCGGAACCTATATCTCGGGAACGACCCTCGGTG
>NZ_JALDXU010000126.1:0-7975 GCF_032154715.1 Citricoccus sp.
GTCCGCGGGGTCTCTTCATCGCCTTCGAGGGCGGGGACGGCTCCGGCAAGTCCACTCAGGCGCGCATGCTCGCCGAACGGCTGACGTCCGAAGGCCACGAGGTGCTGCTGACGCGTGAGCCGGGCGGCACGGACGTCGGCGAACAACTGCGCTCCCTCGTGCTGGACCCGGTCCACGCCCCCATCGACCCGGTGACCGAGGCGCTGATCTTCGCCGCCGCGCGATCGGCCCACGTCCGCCAGCTGATCGGCCCGGCCCTGGCCGCCGGACGCACCGTGGTGACCGACCGCTACGTGGACTCCTCCGTGGCCTACCAGGGTGCCGGCCGGGACCTCGGCACGGACACCGTGGCGGGGATCAACGAGTGGGCCACCGGCGGGCTGCACCCGGACCTGACCGTCCTGCTGGACGTGGACACCGGCACCGCCGCCACCCGCCGTGCCGGCCGCGAGCAGGCCGCCGGCAGCACCGGCCCGGACCGCCTGGAGTCCGAGCCCGAGCCCTTCCACCAGCGCATCCGCACCGCCTTCACGGACCGCGCCGCTCAGGCCCCGGAGCGCTACCTGGTGCTCGACGCCGCCCGGCCCGCCGCCGAGATCGCCGCCGAGGTCTGGGGCCGGGCCGCCCCCGCGGTGGCCGGCCGATGAGCGCCGCCATGGCACCCGCGTGGGCCGAACTCGCGGGCCAGGAGGCCGCCGTCGGGCAATTGTCCCGGGCCGCGACCATGGACGCCCCCACCCATGCCTGGCTGTTCACCGGTCCGCCCGGGTCCGGGCGGTCCAACGCCGCGCGGGCGTTCGCCCAGGCGCTGCAGTGCGAGGTGGCGGACCCGGCCCAGCGCGGTTGCGGCCACTGCCACGCCTGCCTGACCGTGCACGCGGGGACGCACGCGGACGTCAAGGTCGTGGCCACCGAGAACGTCACGTACAAGATCGACGAGATCCGCGAGCTGATCTCCCTCGCCCAGGACCGCCCCTCCTCCGGGCGGTGGCGGATCTTCATCATCGAGGACGCGGACCGTATGACCGAGCGCGCCACGAACGTCCTGCTCAAGGCGATCGAGGAGCCGCCGGCCCGGACCATCTGGATGCTGTGCGCCCCCTCCCCCGCGGACGTGCTGGTGACCATCCGCTCCCGGTGCCGCCCGGTGGGGCTGCGCATCCCCTCGGTGCAGTCGGTCGCGGACCTGCTGGCGGACCGCGACGGCCTGGACCCGGCACTGGCGCTGTTCGCGGCCCGGGCCTCCCAGTCCCACGTGGGCATGGCCCGGCGGCTGGCCCGGGACGAGGGCGCCCGGCAGCGCCGTGAAGCCGTGGTCCACCTGCCCCTGCGGATCCAGGCGACCTCGGATGCGGTGGCCCTGGCCAAGGAGCTGGTGGAGGTGACCCAGGAGGAGGCGAAGTCCTCGGCCGAGGTCCGCAACGCCGAGGAGAGGGCCAGCCTGCTGCGCGCCCTGGGCCTGGGGGAGGACGAGAAGGTCCCACCCAAGCTGCGCCACCATGTCAAGCGCCTCGAGGACAGCCAGACGGCGCGCAACAAGCGCTCCGTGCATGACACCCTCGACCGCGCGATGATCGACCTGACCGGCCTGTTCCGGGACGTGCTGGCCCTGCAGCTGGGTACCGGCGCGGAGCTGGTCAACGAGCACCTGCGGGACGAACTCGGTTCCTACGCCCACGGGGTCACCGCCGAGCGGACCGTGGCCCGGATCGACGCCGTGGCCACCGCACGCCGGCGCCTGGCCGGCAACGTGCCCCCGCTGCTGGCGCTCGAGGCCATGACGATGAGTTTCCTGCCGGACCGCATCCTGGACCGCCGCCCGGGCGAGCTGGTCTGACCCCGGCCGTCCCTGCCCCTGACCCTGTCCCGAAAGGACCCCGCGTGCGCCTGCACCCCTTCCCCTCCACCACCGGTGCCCTGGTCGCCGTCGTCGCCACCGCCCTGGTCCTCACGGGGTGCACCTCGGGTGGAGGGCCGGACGCCGAGCAGGCCGAGGGGCAGACCGGTGGGCCGATCTCCGAAGCCGTGGAGCCGACGTCGGGCACCGCAGCCGTTCCGGAGGGACTGGAGGACCTCTACGCCCAGGAGCCCGCCTGGCAGTCCTGCGAGCAGGATGCCGGCGACTTCGAGTGCGCCACCGTGGAGGCCCCCCTGGACTACGCGGATCCGGAGGGTGAGCGGATCGAGCTGGCCCTGGTCCGGACGGGCGGGGCCGAGGACGGCGCCCCGCACCTGCTGCTGAATCCCGGCGGCCCGGGGGCGTCCGGGGTGGACATGGTGGTGGATTCCCTGGACTACGTGGTCTCCGGAGCCGTCCAGGACCACTACGCCGTGGTCGGCTTCGATCCCCGCGGCGTGTCCCGCTCGGCGCCGGTGGAGTGCCTGTCCGATGAGGAGATGGACGCTGCCCGCGAGGAGCACATCGACCCCTCCACGGACGAGGGCCTGGACCAGGTCCGCGATTCCGCCCGGGAGTATGCGCAGGCCTGCGATGAGAACACCGGTGAGATCCTCGGCCACGTGGACACCGACTCCGCGGCCCGGGACATGGACCTGATGCGGGCCGTCCTGGGCGATCAGCAGCTGAACTACCTCGGGTTCTCCTACGGCACCGCCCTGGGGGCCTCCTATGCCGAGCAGTTCCCGGCCAACGTGGGCCGGATGGTGCTGGACGGGGCCATGGACCCGTCGCTCGACGAGTTCGAGGTGAGCCTGGGCCAAGCCGAGGCCTTCGAGGAGGCCATCACGGCCTGGGCCGAGTCCTGCCTCGCCGGCCCGGACTGCCCCCTGTCCGGCACGGCGGAGGACGGCGTGGCGCAGCTCCGCGAACTGCTGGCGCAGGTGGAACAGTCCCCGCTGACCTCCTCAGACGGCCGGCAGGTGCCGGCCGCCACCTTCGTCGCGGGGCTGATCACCCCGCTGTACGCGGACGAGAACTGGCCGATGCTCACCCAGGCCGTCGCCGACGCCATGAACGGCAACCCGGACGTGATGCTCTACCTCGCGGACCTGAACGCCGGCCGGGACGAGGACGGCGAGTACAGCTCCAACATCAACGACGCCTTCACGGCCATCAACTGCCTCGGCTCCTCCGCGGCGTCCGACACCGAGACGCTCCGCAGCCAGGCCGAGCAGCTGGACGAGGCCTCGCCGACCATCGGCCGGTTCCTGGCCTACGGCGGGGCGAACTGTGCCGAGTGGCCCGAAAAGCCGGTGGACGAGCCCGCTCCCGCCCGCGCTCCCGGGGCAGCTCCGATCGTGGTCATCGGCACCCAGGGCGATCCCGCCACCCCGTACGAGTGGGCCCCGGCGCTGGCCGAGCAGCTTGAGTCCGGGGTGCTTGTCTCCTGGAACGGCCAGGGGCACACCGCCTACGGCCGGGCCGGAGAGTGCATCGGGGCCGCCGTGGACGGTTACCTGATCGAGGGCCAGGTGCCCGAGGATGGGCTGACCTGCGGTTGAGGCGTCGTGGCCCGCGGACCAGCGGGGTCAGCGAGTCAGCAGCCCGCGCCGGTCACCAGGGCCGGGACGTCCCGGATGGAGGGCACGACGGCGGCCGCCCCGGCACCGCTGAGCACGGCCTCGTCGTGATAGCCGGTCAGCACGCCGACGGTCAATCCGGCACCGGCCCGCTGGCCGGCCCGGATGTCCCCGGCGGTGTCCCCCACCGTCATGACGGAGCGGACGTCATCGAGGTCCAGGGCCAGCAGCGCCGTGAGGATCATGTCCGGGTAGGGCGCGCCGCGGCCGGCGTCCGAGGGGCAGAGGCTGAGATCGGAGACACCCATCCAGTCCAGTGACTCCAGGATCATGTTCTGGGTGTGCCGGGCGAAGCCGGTGGTCAGCACGATCTTCATCCCCGCCTCCCGGAGTGCGGCCACAGCCTCCGCGGCACCGTCCACGGGCCGGACGCCACGTGCGGCCAGCAGCCGGTCATAGGTGGACTCGAAGCAGGTGTTGGCGCGACGGGCCGCCACGGGGTCCTCCGCGAAGATCGAGCGGAAGATCTCGTGGCGCGAGGTGCCCCGGGCCTCACGGAAGTACCCCACCATCGCGTCCGAGCGGGAGCCACCCGGCTCGATGCCCTCCTGCAGGATCGCGGTGGTGAAGGCCTCGTCCTGGAGGCCTCCCTCCTCCACGGTGGTGCCGGACATGTCCAGCACGGCCAGCTTCAGTGGACGCCGCGAACGGACGTCCCGGTGGGGTGGGGCGATGGCAGGCATCATCACAACTGTCCTCCCGTAGACAGACGGCCCGGCGGGTGCCGGGCCTGTCATCATGTTCGGACCACTCCACCGCGGCCACCTGTCCTGAGGTTGGACGTCAAGTGAACGTCTTCTGTGGGTTGTGAACACCGTGCGCCCTGTCTGCTTTTGCCGGGCGGGGCACCGGCCCGCTATCATCGATAGCCGTGGCACCCCCGGGTGTCAGCGTCCGCCTCCTTAGCTCAGCTGGCCAGAGCAGCTCCCTCGTAAAGAGCAGGTCACCGGTTCGAATCCGGTAGGGGGCTCAGACAGACAACGCGCCGTTGAGGGAAGTTCTCCCGCAACGGCGCGTTCTCGTTTCCGGACTCTAGGCCCCGGGGCGGAGGCCGGCGGCCTCTTCTGCTTCTTGCACGGCCGCCACGACTTTCTCGGCCCGGCGTCCCACCGAGTGCAGAGAGGCCTGACCCAGCCGGAACAATGCCGCGGCCTGGGCGGTGGTGGCCAGATCGTTCGCGGCCCGGGACAGGATGCGGTGCACATCGCTGCCGGACGCGGGGATCTGCAGACCGGTCTCGGGGTGCTGGCGGTGGGCCTCCACGCACAGGTGGCGCACCCGGGGCGCCAGCTCGGCCAGCACGTTGCCGGCGTTGATCAGCCCGTTCACCTCGTCCTCGGGGATCGTGCCCTCGGCGCGGGCCTCATGGACGACCTGCCAGTACCGGTCTAGCGAGCGGATGAACCAGTCGTGGCTCCGGCGCCAGAGGTCGGTCCCGAGCTCCGTCTCGTCCTTCTTGGCCTGCCGGCGCCGCGCGAACGGTCCGGCCATCAGGGCCTGCCCCCGGTTGTCAGGAGGATCTTGCCCGTCCGGTCCGCCTCTTCGAAGCGGTCCTGGGCTGCCGCCACGTCTTCCAGGGCGAACACCGCATCCGTGGTGGTGCGGATGGCTCCAGAGGTGACCAGCGGCCAGACCTGTGCGGCCACCTCCCGCATGATCTCGGCCTTCTCCTCCGCCGGCCGTGGACGCAGCATCGTCCCGGTCACCACGGCGTTCTTCCCCATGACCGCACCGATCGGCAGCGTTCCGGAAGCACCCCCCTGCAGGCCGATCACCACCAGCCGGCCGCCACGCGCCAGTGCGGCCATGTTCTTCTCCAGATACTTCGCACCCATCACGTCCAGGATCACGTCCGCGCCATGGCCGCCGGTGATCTCCTTCATCCGGGCCACGAAGTCCTCTTCACGGTGGTTGATGGCCGCCTCAGCACCCAGCTCAAGACTCCGCTGCACCTTGTCCGCGCTGCCGGCGGTCGCCACGGGACGCGCGCCCAGCGCTGTCAGCAGTTGCAGGGCGAACGAGCCGATGCCGCCGGTGCCACCGTGCACGAGTACCCAGTCGCCCCGGCCCACGCCGGCCTGCTGGACCAGATTGGACCAGCAGGTGGCCGCGACCTCCGGAAGCCCGGCCGCATCGGTGAGGGAGACGCCGTCGGGCACCGGGACCACCTGTCCGGCGGGGACCACCACGTACTCGGCATAGCCACCGCCCGCCAGCAGGGCACAGACCGGCGTGCCGAAATCCCAATTCCCGACCCCGGCTCCGGTCTCCTCGATCGTTCCGGAGACCTCCAGCCCGGGCACCTCCGAGGCACCCTTCGGGACGGGATAGTTGCCCGCCCGCTGCAGCAGGTCCGCACGGTTGATGCCGGCAGCAGTGACCTTGATGAGGACCTCGCCGGGTCCGGGCGCCGGGAGAGCTTGGTCCTCCACGGAGAGAACCTCGCGACCACCGGCACCGGCATACGTCACGGCCCGCATGGTGTGGTGATGGAGCTCCTGGGACATGGCCCTCCCCTTCTCTGGTGGCTCGTCAACAACGTTCTCAGCGTTACTTCTAGGCTACTCGGGTGGCTTGGCTGCATGGTCGCGTGAGCTGTCTCCCAACGCAACGTTGACCTCAGCGCCGGCGCAGCTCTCGACGGAGGTCTCGGTGGACTATCCGAGGGACCAGCCGCTGGTCTGCCTGGCATGTGATGCGGGATGGCTTTCGGCAGGGTGGCGGTCACGATGGTGTTGGTGGCGCAGGCGCTCACCCGAGACTGTCCAGGCTCCCTCAGCGGTGGTCCTTTCAGTGATAGTCCTGTGGATGCGGGGTCTGGCACCGGTGGTGGGGTGAGGGGTCGGGGGCGATTGGTGTACTTATGGCCGGTGGGAGTGGTGACGCGCAGTTCCTCGGCGGTGGCATGGTGAGTCCAGCCGGGGTTCTCTTTGGTGTGGTTGCAGCGGACGCAGAGTCCGGAGGCGTTGTCCCAGGAGGTGGGTCCGCCGTCGCGGTGGGGCGTGGCGTGGTCGACGTGCCGGATCGGGGCATCGCAGTACGGGGTGCGGCAGATCCCGTCACGGAGGAGCACCATGTGGCGCAAGAGTCCGGAGAAGGTACGGCGGTGGGAGTCCATTGCGACGAGCTGGCCGGTCGTGGGTGCGGTGTAGAGCCGGCGAAGGTAGACCTCGGCCTCGGTGTCGGCGATCATCCGGCGTGCCACGGGCGCCGGGATCGGACCCTGGCCGGGCAGCCACGCGGGGAGGTCGGCGCATTTCGCGCCGGCGCTCGTTTCGGTGCCTGCATCTGGGTTCTCCCCGACTGCTCCGCTGACAATGCCGGCGGCGGTGAGGAGGCTGGTGTCGGTCATGATCAGTTGGATCTCGACGGGGACGGCGTCGGCGGTGGCCTGGCCGGTGAGTCGTTGGACGAAGAGGTCGGTGAGGACCTGCTGCGGGGTCCTCTCGGCGGCGTCGCCTTCGGCGAAGGTACTGGCAGCGGCCGTGGTGAGGTTTTGATAGCAGGCGCTGGCCTGGGCGATCGGGAGCAGCGCGGTGAGGTATGCCATGCCCGGGTTGGTCTGTGCGGGCTTCAGACTCACGTGCCGGTCGCGGCAGGCTTGTTTTTGGCGTAGGAGGGCAGCGGCGGGGTCTTGCCCTTGGGCCGCGGCTTGGGCTTCCTGGACGAGTTCGCGGTGGCCGAGGAATTCGATCCGGTCGGCCAGGGCGGTATCGGCGGCCCGACGTTGGGGTGAGGTGAGCCAGTGAGTTTGTCGGTCGATCGCAGCAGCCTGATCTTCACTGATGCGTCCAGCGGTCAGGGCCTCCAAGGTGTGGGGCAGATCCGCCGTCAGGTTCAAGGCCAGGCGGAGGTGTTTGGAGCCCCGCGCCCCGGCCCTCCGGGCCAGGCCGACTTCGGCGGGCAGACCGCGACCCCGACGATCCCCGGGGATGCCCTGGACGGCTTCAACCTGGGTGCGGTGAGCGTGCAGGGCGGCGGTCTCGCGGGCCTGGGCGGCAGCGCAGGCTGACTTCAGTGCCTCCAGAGCCTGGATCCGGTCAATGGCCTCGGCCTCGGGCCCGTCCGGAGATGCAACGGCCTGCCGTGTGTCCAGCTCATCGGGGTTGAGGGCCGCGGCGGGGACCATCAGCGCCAAGGCCTGGCGCAGGCCGATGAGGTGAAGCGCGTTGACCGGCACCGCAGTCACCGGCACCCGCGCACCGTCAGATCCAGCAATGGTGGCATCCGGGGTATCCGTGCCGGGGATCGCAACCGGGACGCCGCTGGGGGCGGCGGCAGCAGCGCTGCCGGTGGCGCCGCCGTCGGGCTGGGGCACGCCACTTTCGCTCCGGCGACTCCGTTGCGCTTCGAACATGTGTACTACTCTACGGAGGCGGTCGGACACGATAAGCGACGAGCGCCCGAGTTGTGGATGACGATTGGACAAGGCCCG
>NZ_JALDXU010000020.1:0-41370 GCF_032154715.1 Citricoccus sp.
GGGCACGTCGCCGGTCGCCGGCCGGGCAACCCGGCCGTGGCGTGGTTAACTAGATCGCTGGCGAATCGACAGCTGGCCCTCCCTCGCCCCCTTCTCGGAGGCCTGCCGGGAAGGAACACCGCCCATGATGGGACCGCACCATGCCGCCTGTGGAGCCGCAACCTGGGTGCTGATCGCCGCGGACTCTGCGGTGCCGCTGGGCCCGCTCGCCAGCGTCGGGCTCTTCGGACCGGAATCCGCGCTGGTGCTGCCCGAGACGATCCCGCTGGGCTTCGGGCTGCTCCCGGGGATCACGGACCTCGGCATCCTGACCGGAGCGATTGTGGCCGCCGGGGCCGCGCTCCTGCCGGACGCCGACCACCGCAGTGCGTCGATCGCCCATTCGCTGCCACCGGTGTCCGAGTGGATCTGTGCGGCCGTCGGCAGGATCGCCGGCGGGCACCGCAACGGCACCCATTCGCTGCTCGGTCTGGCCGTCTTCACTCTGCTGGCCTGGCTTCTCTCCACGGTGGCCCTGCCCACCGCCCTCGGCTTGCTGCCGGTGGGGGCGGGGCTGGGGACGGTGCTGCTGGCCTCGTTCGCCATCAAGGCGCTGACGTTCATGCCGGACCGGGCCCGGAAGATTCCCTGGTTGGTGGCCATCCCCCTGGGTGCCCTGGTGACGGTGGGGCTGGGGAACCAGGGTCAGCTCTTCGTGGTGGCCGTGGCCACCGGCGTGATCGTCCATATCGCCGGTGACATGCTCACGGACGGCGGGTGTAACCTGCTCTGGCCGGCCGCGCTGAAACCGCCGCGTACTGTGACGCGGACGCCTGGCCTGAAGGAGTTGTGGAGCAGCGGCGGGCGGATGAAGTTACCCCTCCTCGGGCCCACCGGATCCCGGCGCGAGTGGGCCCTGGCGGTGCCGATCTCGCTAGTCGCGATGGTTGGAATCTTCGCCGCGCTGGTCGGCGTGGTGACAGGCTAGGCAAGACACTGCGTCGTGATGATCCGGCGGATCGCGTCCCGCTCCGCGGCGGTCACCCACAACTCGTACTTCGCCTTGACCGCCGTCTGGCGGGTGACATAGTCGCACCGGAACCCTTGGTTCGGAGGCAGCCACGTGGCGGCGTCGCCGTCACCCTTGGCCGAGTTGGTCGGCCCGTCCACGGCGAGGAGGTTGAGGGGATCGTTGGCGAACTCGACCCTCTCATCCGCGTCCAAGAGCTGGGCGCCCTTCTGCCAGGCGTCGGACAGCGCGACGACGTGGTCGATCTGCACGTCGGTGCTGGTGTCCTGCCCGCGGACGAACTCGATGGTATCTCCCGTGAAAGGGTCCTGGAGGACGCCCGAGAGGATCACGCAGCCCTGAGTCCCCGGCTTGGCCACAGCATCGACGAGGTCTCTGCGCAAGACATCATTGCGGGTATCGCACCCGTTCCGGTCGGCGTCATTCCATCCCCGACCGAAGAGGTCCCGGTCGTATCCCGTCCGGGGCGCCCGACCCTTTACGGCCAGGGCATCCAACTGCGCGAGCACCGTTACTTGCCGGGCTTCCGGGCGCCATTCAGATTCAGGTCCTTGGCCGCTGGGTTCAATCTCCGGTGTCGCCATAGGTGATGTCGGCGTTGAACCGGCCGGGGGCTCGTCCTCTATCAAGGACCACACAGCTTCCGACCCGATGGTGATCGGTTCCGGCGTCGGAGCCTCGGAACCGATCACCAGGGGCTCAGCGGGTGCTGACGTCGCGGAGCCCTGGACGCCGCAACCTGCGACGGCCACTGCCAGGAGCAGGCCGAGGCCTGCGGACCATTGAGTGGTGCGAGGGTTCACTCGCAACCGATGCCGTCGCCATCGCGGTCCAGCTTCCGGCTGTAGCCGGGCTGGCCGGCGCGGATGGGGGCTGCACCTGCCGCTCGAACGGCATCACAGTTCTTGTAGAACGCGGACGTCGGAGCAGTATTCTGCGAGGGCGACTGGACTTGCCGGGGAGCCTGCTGTTCCGCCTCACGGGCAGCCTCTGCTTCAGCGGCCGCAGCGCGCTCGGCAGCAGCCTCTTCCGCCGCTTCCTGTTCCGCTGCCTCAGCTGCAGCCTTCCGCTCGGCCTCCTGGGCGGCCTCCTGCGCGGCCTTCTTCTCGGCTGCTTCCTTCTCCGCGGCCTCCTGCTCCGCCGCTTCCTTCGCAGCGGCTTCCTCTGCGGCCTTCTTGGCGGCGGCTTCCTCTTCAGCGGCGAGCTTCGCGGCCTTCTCCACGGCCACGTCATGGTCGGCGGCGGTAAACCAGACGAGACCGCCGTCTCCGTCGTCATCACAGTGCAAGTTGTCCTCGCCCTGGCTCATCACGAGATGATCGGCATCGCAGGCCTCCCCCACGAAGTCGGTAAGCGTGGGCTCTTCACTGACGGTGATGGACGGTGCAGCGGTGGGAGTCTCAGCCGATGCCACCTGTCCCGTGGTCGCCGCCGGCAGGGTGCTGCTGAATACCACGGCTGAGACGATGAACAGGACGAAGGTACCGCCGAGGAGTCCACCGGCGACGCGTCGGTTCCGGATCCGTGCCCAGCGCAGTCCACCGACGATCAGGGCGATGAGAGCGATGATGAATGCCGGGATAGACAGGACCACGATGAGGGCCGGCGCGAAGATGAGCAGCAGGATCAGGACGACAAGAGCGGCCACCCCCGTGATCAGCCAGCGCTTGCGATTGACGGAAGTCGGGAGGGCAGAGTCCACCCCAGGAAAGTTGTTCATTTATGAGTCCCCATGAGAAAAGACGAGTGATAGCGTAATCATACTGACAGTTGGCTCATAAAGTAGTCGGGAAAGTCACATTCAGTGTCATGCTCGTCACTCGACTCGGGCTCATCTCCCCCAGCGGCAATGTCCCTGACGGCACTGAGGATTGTCAGCGGATTCCTGAACCTGACGGTCCGCTGGCTCCACGAGATCAGCGAGAACACGGACTTGCGCTGCCGCTCCCTCCGCGCCATCACTCGCCGTCCGGTCCGCACCTACTGGCGGAGCCCCCTACCTCAGCGCGAGGGCGCCAGCGGCGGCGCCACGAGTGAATCGGCATCATGGTTGCTCAGCCACCCATAGAACGGCGCCATCTTCCGGATCCTCTCGTCCCGCGCGTCGTAGTCTTCCTCGACCACCGAATCGTAGAGGTGCCCTGCCTCCAGGGACGCCAACTGCACGGCATTCGCCCGCTCCAGGCGCAACGACTGGTACTGCGCCAGGGCCGCGGGGGCGTCCGCCACGGTGGAGCCTTCGAGTGCGGCGGCCAGTGCAAAGGCGTCCTCGATGGTCTGGCTGCCGCCTTGACCGAGGTGGGGCAGCATGGCGTGGGCGGCGTCGCCGAGCAGGGCGAGCCGTCCGCTGGTCCAGCTGGTCAAGGGGGGCCTGTCGAACAGTCCCCACTGGAACGTGTCCGTCACCCGTTCGATCAGGCCGGTGACCACGGGATCCCAGCCGGTGAACTCCGCCGCGAGTTGTGCCGGATCGCCGGGCGCCGTCCAGGAGTCCCGCTCACCCCCGTGGGCCGGGACCACCGCGACGATGTTGATCAGCCGGTCCGCCCGGATCGGGTACACCAGGAAGTGCTTCCCCGGACCGATCCACATCTTCGAGGTCCCCCACTCCCAGTCCTCCGCCCCCGTGACGGGCACCAGGGCCCGGTAGGCCGCGGTCCCGGAGGATCGCGGAGCGGCGACCTCCCCGATGACGTTGCGGCGCACGATGGAGTGGATGCCGTCCGCGCCGATCACGACGTCGGCGCGGACGCTCTCACCGTTCTCAAAACGCAGGCGCACCCCCGAGTCATCCTGCTCAAGATCGATCAGCCGGTGACCGGTATGGATCGCGGAGTCCGGCAGCGCGGAGGCGAGCACCTCGATCAGGTCGGCGCGGTGCACCCCGAAGACCCGGCGGTCCCATGCGGCACCGGGCTCCCGGAGCGTGGAGATGAACGAGCCGTCCGCCCGCAGCTGGAAATACCCCTGGTCCAGGTGCGAGCCGACCCGCTCGATCTGCGCCAGCAGACCGAGGCGCTCGAGCAGCCGCCAGCCGTTGGACGCGAGCGAGATGCCCGCTCCGATCTCCCCGAGTGCCCGGGCCTGTTCGAAGACCTCGGCGTCGATGCCGCGCCGCCGCAAGGCGGCCACCGCGGCCAATCCCCCGATGCCTGCTCCGATGACAGCAACTTTCATTCCTACTCCTCCAAGGTGAAGACGGCGGTCCGGACGGCCAGAGCCTTAAGGCTGGACATAGAGGGATTCGACATCCAGCGGGTTCTCGGCCATGCCGTACTTGAGCATCAAGTCGTAGATGGTCTGCATCTTCTCCATCGGCAGGTCCGTGTGCGCCGGCTCCAGACGGATCGACTGGGCGGTCTCCTCGTCCATCTTCAGGAACTCCGGCAGCATGGCCCGGACGCCCTCCTCGTCCTGGGCGGCACGCTCGGCCGATTCCGTCAGCGCCTCCCGGAAGGCGGTCACGAGTTCCGGGCTCTCCTCGGCGATCGATGCGCTGGTGAAGGGGATGGTCAAGGGCATACCGTCCATGACCTCCTGGTTCGGATACCCGACGACCACGTTCTCGGGATCGGCCATGGCCCGGCTCATGAAGGGCTCGGGCAGCCACACGGCGTCCACATTCCCCTGTTCGAGCTGGGCCAGCATGTCCGGGAACGGCATCTCGTTGAAGTTGATCTTCTCCGGATCAGCGCCGGCCATCTCCGCGGCCTCCATGATGGAAAGGTCGCCCAAGGTGTGGACGGCGTTGACGGACACGGTCTGATTCTCCAAGTCATCGAAACCGGTGATGCCGGAGTCCTTGCGGGCGATCACGGCATTGATGTCATCACCCTCGGCGGAGGACCAGGAGTACCCGGAGACCACCTTCATGGGCAGGCCCTGATCCGCCGCGGTCAGCACGGACATGGGATTGCCCACCGCGAACTGCATGGACCCGTTCTGGACCGCCGGCAACAGTGCCGCGCCGCCCTGGCCCTCGACGAGTTCGACGTCCAGTCCGTGGTCCTCGAAGATCCCTTCGGCCACGCCGTAACGGAGCTCCGTGGAGGAGGCGATGGCGATGGTGCCCACCGAGATGCTCGTCAGCTCGCCGGAACTCGCTGACGCGGGGCTCGAACCGCCCTCGGAGGCGGACTCCTCGGCGCCCGTCGGTGACCCGGAACCGCAGCCGGCCAGCACCAGGGTGCCGGCGGCAAGGGCGGCGACCAGGCCCCGGCGGAGCGTGGGGGTGATGGATGCAGCGTGGGAGGTCATGGTGCTTCCTTTGTCAGGGACGGGAGCGGGTGATTCCTGAAGTAAAGACCGGAACCGGGGAATCGACAATGGAATCCGAAGCCCTTTCCCTCTTGCGGAAAGAGTCAGAATCGCGGCCCTTGAACGGATCCGCATCACCCCTTGTATCGCGGCGCAGGCGCCTGGCACTCTTTCCCCTATGTGGAAAGGTGGCGAGGATGCTCCAGACCGTTGACCGCGCCCTCCGGCTCGTCCGGCTCGTGGCCTCCCGGGGTGAGATGACCCTCACCGAGGTGGCCGGCGCCCTCCAGATCAGCGCGTCCATGGCGCACCGGCTCTTGCGTACGTGCGCCGAGGCCGGTTACCTCGATCAAGAACTGCGCCACGGCCCGTACACGCTCGGCCCCGTCCTCCGGCAGATCACCGCCGATGTGGCCCGTGGTTCGACGTTGCCCGATCTGCTCGGAGGCGTGTTGCGGCAGGTCGCCGAGGGAATGCTCGAGACGACCAGCCTCGCCGTCCTGGAGGGCCGGAACATCCGGTTCATCCTGACGGAGGAGGGCACCCATCTGGTGCGGATTGCCCGTCCGGTGCGGACGGTGACCCCGGCTCACGCCACGGCGGCCGGGCGGGCGATGCTGGCGGGCCTGACCGACGACGACCTGGCGGCGCGGTATGAGGGCGCCGCCCTGGAGACGGTCCAGCCCGGAACCATCCAGGACTGGACCCAACTCAAGGCCGAGATCAAGAAGGTCCGTAACCGGGGATGGGCCATCCAGGTCGGCGAGGCACAACCGGGGGTGGCCGCACTGGCCATGCCACTGCGGGACGGCTTCGGCCAGACGGTGGCCGCGGTGACGGTCATGGTTCCGTACCTCCGGCTCAGCCGGTCGGACGACGCCCGCTCCCTGGCTCGCCGCCTGAGGCCGTACGCCGATCAGATGGAACGGCGGTTGGCTTCCGGTTCAGCCCGGTGACGTGCTCCGTCAGGTCATCGGACGGAGGCCGGCCGCAGCCAGGATTCGGTCCCGCGCCTCCTCCACCAGCTCGCCATAGTGGACCACGTTGTCCTCCTCGAAGCGGTGGCTGGGAACGGCGATGGCCAATCCGTACTCGGCCGGGTTCCCCGGTCCGGCCAGCGGCAGGGCGATGCCCACCCCTGAGATCTCCGAACGCCAGCTGCCACGGTTGACCGAGAAGCCTCGGGCCCGGATCTCGTCCACCTCGGCCAGAAGTTGCTCCGGCTCCGGACGTCGCTCGGAAGGCAGCGCCGCCACCTGACGGTCGATGTACGCCTGCAGATCAGATCGGTCCCAACTCGCCAGGAGGGCCCGGCCTGATCCGGAGAGGTGCATCGGCACGGTGGTCCCGATGGGATCGAACACGCGGATCGACTTCGTCGACTCCACCCTGTCGATGACCACGATGCTGTCCCCCTCCTGGTGGGTCACGTGGATGCTCTCATCGGTCTTCTCGTTCAGCCAATGCTGGACCTCCCACGTCAACTCCCGGATCTCAAGCCCCGGGCCGGCATGGGCCAGCGTCCAGATGCGCGGGGTCTGAATCCATTGCCGTGGATTGGTGCGGTCCCGTTTTAGCCAACCGTTGCGCTGGAGGACCTCGAGAGATCTCTGCACCGATGACTTCGGCAGATCCAACTGCCGAGCGATCTCCGAGACGCCCACGGGCTGCTGGGTGATGACACATTCGACCACGCGAAGCGCATTGGTGACGACCTGCATGGGCATCCCTCCTGGGGTGAGAGCACGGTCGCCCACCGGACGCTTCTCCGGAATTCAGCCGCACCTGTTGACAGTTAGTGTGACGTGCGACACGATCATCTGTGCCACCTGGAAACACATTGTTCCATCCCACGGCACAAATGACCAGCATCTTGACGAAACGAGCGGCATGAAGATTGAGAACATCGACACCTGGATCCTGCGGGTGCCCTTCCTCCGGGAGACGGCCGACTTCGACGATGCCCACCACGAGCTGATCGGCGTGACCGTCCATTCCGAGGGCCTCACCGGGATGGGGTACAGCTTCATCACCGACCATGCCGGCGGCACCTCCGTCAAGGCCCTGCTCGACGACCTGCTCGTCCCCAGCGTCCTGGGCCGAGACGCCTCACAGCCCGAGCGGATCTGGAATGCGATGGAGGAGCTCACTCACCGGATGGGCACCGGCATCAACCGGTTCGCGATGGCCAGTATCGACATCGCCTTGTGGGACCTCAAAGCCAAGTCGAACGGCCACTCGCTGGCCGCCGAGATCGGCCAGATCACCGACGATGTCCCCGTGTATGGATCCGGGAAGGCCGGCGGCCGCCTCTCCGTGGATGAACTGGTCCGGCTCTCCCAGGAGTATGTGGACTCCGGCTTCGACGCCGTCAAGATCCGCGTGGGCCGGGACCTCGGCGAGGACCCCGCCCGCATCGCCGCCGTGCGCTCGGCCCTGGGCGAGCACGTGAAGATCATGATCGATGCCAACGAACGGCTCAGCTACTCCAGCGCACTGTCGCTGGGGCGCCAGCTGGCCGAGCACGACATCTTCTGGTTCGAGGAGCCCGTCGTGTACACGGACCGTCGCTCCCACCTGGAACTGGCGCGTCACCTGCCGATGCCCATCGTCGGGGGCGAGCACCACTGCAGCTCCGCCGAGTTCCTGGACTACGTCACCGAACGGGCCTTCGCCATGGTCCAGCCCAATGTCTGCATGGTCGGCGGCGTCACCGAGATGGTGCGGATCATGCACCTGGCCGATGCCCAGGGTGTGGGGTTCGCCCCCCACCTGATGACCGACCTCAACATCCATCTGGCCGCCGCCACGAACAGCACCGTCTACGTCGAGTACTTCCCCTTCCTCGAGCCGTACACCACCAACCGGCTGGAGATCGCCGACGGGCGGGCGACGGTCCCGACCGCGGCCGGCCACGGGATCGAGTTCACCGACGAGACCTTCACGAAGTACCGGATCGCATGAGCGCCCGCACGCCCTCCTGGCCCCAGCGGATCTCCATCATCGGCGCCGCCGGCCTGGTCGGCTCCTCAGCCGCCGCCTCGCTGGCCACCCAGGGGATCGGCCAGGAGTTGTATCTCCAGGACCGCCGGGACAACCTCGTCGAGGCGCACCGGATCGATCTCTCCGATGCTCAGGCGGTGCTGGGCGTCGACCGCCCCCGCATCCTGGCCGGCTCCCCGGACCAACCCGTCGACTTCGTGGTCGTCGCCGCCTCCCTGCCGGAGACCCCGGACGGTGACCGTCGCGACTTCCTGGCGGCGAACGCCCAGCTGCTCGCCTCGTTGGCGGAGCAGATCCGCCGCGAAGCCGGCGACGAGGGCCTGGTCCTGCTGCTGACCAATCCCGTGGACATCCTGGCCGACTGGTTGCAGCGCCATCACGGCTTCGCCGCAGAACGGTTGATCGGCTACGCCTTGAACGACTCAGCTCGGTTCCGCAGCGCCATCGCCCGGGAGCTCGGCACGGAGGTCACCTCGGTGACGGCCAGCGTCCTCGGAGAGCACGGCAAGGGCCAGGTCCCGGCCTTCTCCTCAGTGCGCGTCGATGGCCAGCCCGTCGCCTGGCCGGACGGTGCCGTCGATCGGGTCCGGGCCGACGTCGACGGCTGGTTCGAGCGGTGGTCCCGGCTCAAACCGGGGCGTAGCTCCGGTTGGGCCAGTGGCGCCGGCGTCATGCACCTCATCCGCTCCCTGGCAGCCGGTGGACAGGTCATCACCACGGCCTCCACCTCCGGCATCGACGGCCTTCCCGAGACCTTCATGGCCCTGCCCACCCACTTGGTGGAAGGCCGACCCCGCGCCGTTCTCCCCGAGTTGTCGCAGCAAGAATTCTCCGCGCTCCAGGAGGCAGGCGAATCCATCCGTCACACCGCCCTCACCCTGAACTGAACCTCGATCCCCCACCACTGCACCACCTCACCACCGCACCACCGCACCACCGAAAGGACATCTCATGCATCGGAAAATCGTCGCCACCACGTCCGCACTCTCCCTCCTCCTCCTCACCGGTTGCGGCCAAGGCTCCAGCGGTGAGACCAACGACGACGGCACCTGGAGTCCCTCGGGCACCGTCGAGATCGCGGTCGGAGCCCAGCCCGGCGGAGGCAGCGACATCCTGGGCCGCGCCTTCGCCTCCGGGCTCGAGGAGCACACGGGCGACTCGGCCGTCGTCGAGAACTACGACACGGTCGAAGGCGTCCTGATCGTCAAGAACGAGCCCGGCAAGGCCGACATCGTGGGCGTCGGGAACTACTCGAACATGGTGGTGCGTCCTCACGAACAGGACGTGGGCTACACCTGGAAGGACTACACCCAGTTGGCCCTGGTCGCGGAGGATGTCTCCTACGTGGTCGCCCAGTCCGGTGCCTTCAGCTCCGCCGAGGAGATGATCGAGCGGGCCTCCGGCGAAGGCCTGACCATCGCCCAGGTCGGCTCCGGCGCCGCGGACAGCCTGCTGACCGGGCAACTGGGGGATGCCTTCGATATGAACCTCAAGCCGGTGGTCTACGAGGGTGGCGGCGACTCGATCCGCGGCGTGCTGTCCGGTGACGTGGACCTCGCGGTCCTGGAAGCCGCCGAGTTCCTGCCTCAGGTGGAGGCCGGCGAACTGGACGTCGTCCTCAGCACCGGGACCGAACCGGCGGAGCACCCAGAGCTGTCCGAGGTGCCGCTGGCCAGTGACCTCGGCACGGATCAACGTTTCTCCACGCAATGGCGTGTCATCTTCGGGGCCCCGGACCTCGACGAGGCGCAGCAGGAGTACTGGATGGACGCCATCGAGGCCTGGACCGAGAGCGATGCCTACGACGAGTACATCGAGAGCAACGCCCTGTCCCCCGCGCTCATCACCGGGGAAGAGCTGACCTCGTACATCGAGGACAGTGAGCAGGACCTGCTTGAGAACACGGAGTGATCCCGATGATGACCGATGCGGAACGGCAGCATGAGGCGTCGCCTCCAGACTCCCCCGTGCGGGAACACTCTACGGACCCCGTCCGGCCGAACTACGTGGGCATGGCCTTCCTGGTCTTCCTGGCGGTGCTGGGCATCGTCTACGTGGGCATGTCCCTGTCCTACGGGTGGTCCGCCGAGACGAATCCCCTGGGGCCAGGAGCCGCACCGGCTGCCCTGGGCATCCTGCTCATCGCGGGCTGCCTGGTCCTGTTGATGCAGGAGGTCAGAAGCCACCGCAGAGCAGTTGCCGCGGCGGCCCAGGGTATCCCGCCCGCTGAGGCCGCCGCTCCCGGCGTCCGGGACCTGGTCAAGCCCGTACTCATCCTGCTCATTGTCATCGCAGGACTCATACTGACCACCGTCATCGGCATGATGATCGCGATGCCGCTGGTGGTGTTGGCCATCGCCCTGTTCGTGGAGAAGCTGAAACCGGTGCCGGCCCTCATCATGGCCGCCGTGACCGCCCTCATGCTCTGGCTGGTCTTCCAGCAGCTCCTCTCCATCCGGTTCCCCACCAACCTGATCGGACTCTGACATGGACCTGATGCAGAACATGCTCAACGGCTTCAGCGTCGCACTCGAACCGGAGAACCTCCTGTTCTGCCTCGTCGGCGTCCTGCTGGGCACCGTCATCGGGATGCTGCCCGGCATGGGCTCCGCCTCTGGCGTGGCCGTCCTGCTGCCCCTGACCCTGACCCTGGACCCGGTCACCGCGCTGATCATGCTGGCCGGTCTGTACTACGGCACGGAGTACGGCTCCACCATCAGCGCCGTCCTCATCAGCACGCCCGGTGACGGCGCGGCCCTGGTGACCGTGATCGACGGCCACCAGATGGCACTCAAGGGCAGGGCAGGCCAGGCCTTGGCCATCGCGGCCATCGCCTCGTTCGTCGCGGGCACCATCTCCGTGGTGTTCCTCAGCGTGCTGGCCCCCTTCTTCGCGGCCATGTCTCTGAACTTCGGCCCTCCGGAGATGTTCGCCCTCATGCTGCTCGGGCTGCTGACGGTGGGCGGGATCATCGGCCGGAATCCGCTCAAGGGCATTCTCATGGCCGTGGTGGGCGCCATGATCGCGATGGTCGGCATCGACTCGCAGACCTCGACCCTGCGGTTCGCCTTCGACCGAGCGGAACTGTACTCGGGGGTCAGCCTCGTCGCCGTCGTGGTCGGCATCGTGGCCCTGGCCGAGCTGGCGACCCAGGGGGCCTCGGGCCACGTGAAGCCGATCCGCACCCGATTCCGGGACATGATCCTGTCCCGCAAAGATCTGCGCAAGGCCAGTGGCGCCATCGGCCGCGGAGGGCTGCTGGGGTTCATCATCGGCGTCCTCCCGGGCGCGGGACCCACCCTGGCCACGTTCTTCACCTACGGCGTGGAACAACGCATCGCGAAGGACAAGTCCCAGTTCGGCCATGGGGACATCCGCGGCGTGGCGGCACCCGAGGCGTCCAACAACGCCGCGGTCAACGGGGCGTTCATCCCCACCCTGACCCTCGGCATCCCGGGCTCGGCCACCACGGCCATCCTGCTCGGTGCCTTCATCCTGTTCGACATCCAGCCCGGTCCGCAGCTCTTCGAGCAGCAGGGCGACCTGGTCTGGGGCCTCATCGCCTCGTTCTACATCGGCAATATCCTGCTGCTGGCGCTCAATCTGCCGTTGGCGCCGGTGTTCGCCTCCGTGCTCCGCATCAAGTACACCTACCTGTATCCCGTCGTGTTGATCGTGGCCGTCGTGGCCGCCTATGCGGTGTCCTCCCGGCTGTTCGATGCGTTCCTGGCGGCGGGGCTGGCCGTGTTCGGCGTCCTCATGAAGCAGCACGGCTACCCCGTGGCCCCGCTGGTCCTCGGCCTCGTGCTGGGTGGCATGGTCGAGGCCGAGCTGCGGCGTTCGCTGGCCATCGGCGACGGGACGCTGGGCATATTCCTGGACCGTCCGATCGCGCTGCTGATCCTGGGGCTCGCTGTCCTGCTCATCGCCGTCCCACAGGTCGTTCGCGTGCTCCGCCGGCGCTCCTCCCACGGCCTGTCGGAACAGCCGGAGGCCACCAGGACCGGGGCGGACGCCTGAATGCCGGATTCCATGGAGGTACCACGCACACGGGTGATCACCCTGGGCACAGCCGGAGGGCCGAGGTTCTGGCGCAACACGGACCGTTCGGGCATCGCCACGGCCATCGTCGTCCCGGATGGTTTCTATCTGGTGGACTGCGGCCAGGGCGTCGGCCGTCAGCTGGTGCGGGCTGGATTGGATCCGGCCCGGCTGAAGGGCATCTTCCTGACCCACCTCCATTCGGACCACACGGTGGACCTCAACGGCGTGGCCCTCTTCTCCCTCACCGCGTTGCAGCACCGCCGTGGCAGTCCGGTACCGATCCTCGGGCCGGGCGACCGTGGTGTCCTGCCGCCGCCGTCCCCGCGGGCCAAGAAGGCCCCGGCGCCCTTCAATCCGGCTCATCCGACGCCAGGAACAGAGGTCATGTTCCGCAAGCTGATGGAGGCCCACGCCACGGACATCAACGACCGCGTCCTCGACTCACTGCGCCCGAGTCCCACGGAGATCTTTGGTGCGCAGGACATCGAGATACCGGAAGGCTCGGGATACCACCCCAATGAGAATCCGACGCCGGACATGGAGCCCTGGGTGGTCTTCCGCGACGAGGAGGTGGTCGTCAGCGCCACGCTGGTGCGTCACCCGCCGATCGCGCCCGCCTTCGCCTTCCGGTTCGATACGCGGGACGGCGCGGTCGTCATCTCCGGCGACACGGCTTTCACGGACAATCTCGTCCGACTGTCCACGGGTGCGGGACTCCTGCTGCACGAGGCCCTGGACTTCGAGTTCATGGAACGGCAGTACCAGGACCGACCCGACCCGACCTCGGTGGCCTCGCTGGAGCACCACCACAAGTCCCACAGCTCCATTGCGGATGCCATCCGCGTCGCCGAGCAGGCCCGCGTCCCGCGACTGGCCCTGCACCATCTGGTCCCCGGCACCGTGGCCCGCGAGCGCTGGCTGAATGCCGGCGCGGGCTTCTCCGGCGAGTTCATGGTGCCGGAGGATCTCGACGAGCTGGACTGCCGCACGGACCTCGGGGGGCGGGCCGGTTAGACACGGCCCGCTCCGCGGCGCTTCACCCCCCCCCCGGAACGCAGACCCCGGGTCGGCACACCTGGGCGAGACGCCCTCAGCCGCGGTAGTCACCCCAGTTCCGCACGTCCCACATCCGTGCCGGCTGGCCCGGTGCCTCGCCCGAGGTGAACCGCGCGGCACCCAACTCCAGGTCTGAACCGGCGTCCACGCGGGCGGCGAGGCGGTCGAGCTGCCGCGGTGCGGTGGACTGCCACCGGCCGGTCTCGATCCGGTCGAACAGGGCGGTCAGGGCCGCGGCCTCCTCCGCCGGGGTGAAGGTGCAGTGCCCCTCGGAGGCCACGAAGGTCTGGCGCAGCTGGCGCGCGGACCCGGCGGCGTTCACAGTGGACCGGTAGGCGGCGTCATCGGCGGTGGTCCCGGCCCCGTCCCCGGTGGTGTGGAGGGACAGTACCGGGGCCCCCAGTTCTCCGGTGAAGGTGGCGGTCTGCTCCACCAGCCGTACCGTCTCCGGATCGGCGGAGAGCCGTTCAGCACGGTCCAGGGTGCGCAGATCCTCGGTCAGGGACAGCCCGGCCTCCCGGTAGGCCTGCTGGACCTCGGCCCAGCGGCCGGAGCGCTGAAGCTCGCGCCGGTAGTCCACGCCCGTGTTCCAGGAGAAGGTGCCACCCACGGTCTGTTCATACCCGGCCCGCACGTGGCTGCCCATCGCGAACGGCAGGTGCTCGATGTACCGGTCGATCCGCGCCTCCAGTTGGCCGCGGCCGATCTCCTGGCCGGTCTCCGGGTCCACGGCGGGGATCTTGCTCAGCGCGGCGGCGAGGACGGCCCGGGCCCGGCCCTCGTCCGTGGAGTCGGCCCGTGCCACCAGCTCGTTCATGGCCTCCAGCTCGGCCGCACGGTCCTCGATGCCCTGGATCTGCATGGCCGAGTCTGGATCGACCAGCTCGCGCAGGGCGAAGGCGGTGTCCAGCTTGTAGTTCCAGGTGCTGACGGCCCCCGCGCCGCCGCCGCACATCGGCAGGGAGCCGGCCAGCCACTCCGGCGCGGCATCGGCGACGATCCTGGTCGCCAGCCCGCCCTGGGACCGCCCGGCCACCACCACGTCATCGGCGTCACCGGCCAGCCGCTCGAAGGTCTCCACGGCGGCGCCGGCGTTGGACTCGTCCAGTACGAGGTCCCAGCCGTCGCTCAGCTCGTACCCGATGGTCCCGTACCCCTGTTCGGCCAGCCACTGAGCGGTCACCCCGGTAAGATCGTCCCGCCCCGGCATCACCACGAGGTCACCGTTCCAGCCGGCGGGCTGGTGCAGTGTGTACGCCCGATCCCCGTCCAGCATCCCCTGACGGGACACCGCCTCGGGTGCCGGCCCCCGCTCCGGCCGGTTCATCGGATCGGGGCGGACGGAGGCGAACGAGCCGCCCCGGTCCAGTCCGTCCCGTCGGGCGATGCGGTCGGCGGCCCGGTTCAGGTGTGACGGCTTCGTGGTGGCACCCCAGCGCCCGGTGTCCAGCCGTTGCTGCAGCGCTTCCACGAGGGCGGCCATCTCCGCATCGGCATAGTCGCAGTGGCCGGGACGGTCCACGAACGCCTGCCGCAGTAGGGGTTCGTCCCCGTTCTCCCGCACGCGGTCCGCATAGGTGCGGGCCTGGGTGACGGTGGGCGCGGTGTCCCCGGTCTCATGCAGGGTCAGAACCGGGCCGCCGATCTCGCCGGCCGGCGTCGCGTTCCGCTGCATGTAGGCGACCGCCTCCGGGTCCGCCGAGATCCGTTCGGCGCCCGCCAGGGTCTCCAGGTCCTGGTCCAGGGAGAGCCCCGCCTGGCGGTACAGGTTCCGCACCAACTGTTGCTGGTCCGAGCCCTGCAGGGCTTTCGTGTAGTCGACTCCGGTGTTCCAGGAGAAGTTGCCGCCGGCGCGGTCCTCGAGGGGCTGCCGCGGCGAGACCACGCCGAACATGAACGCCTGGTAGAGCTGGTCCTGCTGGGCGGCCCAGTCCCGCGCTGACGGCTTCTCGTCCCCCGCCTGCGTCCACGGCGGGATCTGCGCCAGGCTCGCGGCGAGCGCGATGCGGGCACGCCCCTCCGGCGTCTCCTGCGCCGCATCGAGCACCTCACGGAAGGCGGCCTGGCGCTCGGCCTCGTCACTGACGTTGACCAGGTGGAGTCGCTCATCCCCGGGCGCCAGCAGGGTCCGCAGGGCGAAGGTGCCGTCCAGGCTGCCGTTGAGCATGGGGACGGCTCCGGCCACGGACCCGCACAGGGGCAGCGCGGCATCGATGACGTCGGCATGCTGCTCCAGGGCTGCCACCGAGGTCAGTCCGCCCATGGACGAACCCCAGGCGATGACGTCCTCCGGCTCCCCCAATTGTTCCCGGACGGCGGACATCACCAGCGGCTGGTTCTCCAGCAGCCCCTCCACCGCCCATCCGCCATCGGCCGAGGAGGTCCCCGCCAGGGCATACCCGCGTTCCACGAGCCAGTCGACGATCCCTTCGCTGGGTCCGGCCGAGGGGTCCGAGCCGCCGCCTCCGTAGCCGGGGTTCCAGATCAGCACCGTGCCGTTCCACCGCTCCGGGGTCACCAGCACGTAGTGTCCGCCGTTCGGCAGCTCTCCGCGGACGGTCCCGGAACCGCCCGTCGTCCCGCCCGTGGCCGACGTCGGCGCGGCACCGACCGCGCCCACCGGTCCGGCCAGCGCGGGCACGGGAGCCAACAGGGCGGAGGCGAGGGCGGCGGCCAGGGTGGCGCCGGCCAGGACGCGTCCGCGCCGTTTTCCGGGCGCCTGAGCCGAACGAGTCGGCAGGGAGGTGCGGGCGTGGGACCGGCGTCGGCTGTGGTCGTGATTCCAGTCGGCGGAGTTCACAGGAGGGATAGTGGACATGTTTCGGACTCGCCTTCGGTGCAGGAGATACAAGGGATGAAGACCACGAGACGCGCACGAGATGCGGGGGGCGCAGGGGTATGCCGGCCAGGGGGCACACCGCTGCCGCAATGTCAGCCCCCGGATCGACGGGAGGTACACAGGCTGCATATTTTGTGCCGCTTCAATGACTAACTGCGGCTGATCACCGCCGTCGTCTCCGAGGAACTGCGTGGGATGGCTCATACCGTGGCATGCCCCAGCACTCTTGTCAACGCTGGCCTCTCTACGATTTCCATTGACATCCACAACGGATTCTGTTGTGATATGAGACACGTTGAGGTTGCACCTCACGCCATGCACTTCAATTGGCGACACTTATCTCATCGGTCAGACACCCACCTGCCCTCTATTGATCCCCCCTGACCCCCCTCTGACCCCCATCTGGACTTTCCCGAGGAGAGACCATGCGCACCCATCTCAAGACCCTGGGCCTCCTGGCCGCAGCCGCGATCGCCCTGACGGCCTGCGGCGAGAGCCCCAACGCCCGGCCGGCGGACACCACCAGTGACGCCCCCGCCGAACTCGTCTTCGCCGTGGTCCCCACGGACAACAGCGAGGAACTGCTGGCCTCCTTCGAACCGGTGGTCGCGGCCATCGAGGAGGAGACCGGCCTGCCGGTGGAGATCCAGGCCGTCAGCAACAATGCCGGGGTGATCGAGGCCCAGGTCTCCGAGCGCGTGGACATCGCGGTCTACGGGGCGTTCTCCTACTACCTGGCCTCAGACGTGGCAGAGGTGGAGCCCGTGGCGAAGGACCAGCTCACGCCCGAGCCCGGTTCCGGCTCGGTCAGCTCGCTCGGCGTCACCGCGCCGGGCAGCGGCATCAGCTCGCTGGAGGACCTGGAGGGCAAGGACGTCTGCTTCACGGACCCGGCCTCCACCACGGGGTACCTGGCCGCGGCCGCCGCCCTGATGGAGGCGGGCCTCGACCCGGAGGAGGACCTGAACCCCGTCTTCGCCGGCTCCCATGACGTGGCGGTCACCCAGATGATCGCCGGTGACTGTGATGCCGCGTTCGTGGCCGAGACCTTCGTGACGGAGCTGCTGCCGGCCCGCGGCATCATCGAGGACGGGGACACGGAGACTTTCTTCACCTCCGACCCCATCCCGGGCACGCCCATGGTGGTGGGCTCCTGGCTCTCCCAGGACATCAAGGACGGCGTGGTCCGCGCCATGGAGAAGTACGACGCCGTCTCCGCCGTGGAGGCCGGCTTCTGCGAGGAGGACGCCCAGCGTGAGGCCCCGGCCCCCTGGGGCGAGGACGTGGCCGGCGGCCCCGCCTGCGAGTGGGGCGGCACGGGCGCCTTCGCCTTCGAGCCGGCCACGGACGCCGACTACGATCCGATCCGCGAGATCTGCGAGACCACCCAGGCGGAGGTCTGCCGTGATGACGCTTGAGAAGCCCGCGGCCGAGACCGCGCAGCACTCCCCCAGCATCACCCTCGATGGGGTCGTCAAGCGGTTCGGGGACAACACGGTGCTGCACGGGGTGGACCTGCAGATCCACCCCGGAGAGTTCATCGCCCTGGTGGGCCCCTCCGGCGCCGGCAAGTCGACCCTGCTGCGCCTGCTGAACGGCAGCCATTCCCCGACCGAGGGCCACGTGCAGGTCCTCGGCCGGGAGCCGGCCCGCTGCAGCCGGCGCGAGCTGCGGCGCCTGCGCACCGAGATCGGCTTCGTGTTCCAGCAGTTCGGTCTGGTCGGCCGGCTCACCGCCCTGGAGAACGTGCTGATGGGCGCCCTGGGCTCCCTGACCATGCCCCGCTACGGGATCATGACCTACCCGAAGCAGCTGCGCGAACGCGCCGTGGAGAACCTGGAGCGGGTCGGCCTGGTGGACCAGCGCTTCCAGCGGTGTGACACGCTCTCCGGCGGCCAGCAGCAGCGCGTGGCCATCGCCCGCATGCTGATGCAGGACGCCCGCCTGGTCCTGGCGGATGAGCCCGTGGCCTCCCTGGACCCGGCGGCCAGCATCTCCGTGCTGGAGACCCTGAAGAAGCTCAGTGCCGAGGACGGCTTCACCGTGGTGTGCTCCCTGCACCAGGTGGACCTCGCCCTGGAGGTCTCGGACCGGATCGTGGCCGTGCGGGACGGGCAGTTCATCCTGGACAAGCCCACGCACACCACGAACGAGCCGGAGATCCGCGCCATCTACCAAGCCCACCGGGGTGCCTGACATGCCCACCACGCTCACCCCGCCGGACACACGGGGCCGGACACCGGATCCCGCGCCGGCCCGGCCGCCCCGGGCCCTTGCGGCCACCTGGGTGATCCCACTGATCCTGGGGGCCATCACGGTCTTCGGCCTGTGGTGGATCGATGTCCGCCCCGCGGCCATCGCCGCCGGCTTCGAGGACATCACCCGCCTGCTGGGCCGGATGTTCCCCGCCACCAGCGGCCCCGTGCCGGAACTGGCGGCGCTCGTCCTCGAGACCCTGCAGATCGCGATCGCGGGCACCGGCATCGCCGCCCTGGTCTCCATCCCGCTGGCGGCCGGCGCGGCCAACACCTTCACCGGGCCGCGCTGGGTCCAGTGGCTCTGCCGCACGCTGATCGTGGTCAGCCGCGCCGTGCCCTCCCTCGTCTTCGCCATCATCTTCGTGCGCATCTTCGGGCTCGGCCCGGCGGCCGGCGCGCTGGCCATCGCGTTCCACTCCGTGGGCATGATCGGCAAGATGATGACGGATGTCTTCGAGGAGATCTCCGCCGCACCCCGCGAGGCCGTGAACGCCACCGGTGCGAACCGCTTCCAGGTCTTCGTCGCCACCACCTTCACCCAGGCCCTGCCGCAGATGACCTCGTTCGTCCTCTACCGCCTGGACATCAACATCCGCGCGTCCTCCGTGCTCGGCCTCGTGGGCGCCGGCGGCATCGGCGTGGCCCTGCAGCGCTCCATCGGCAGCCTGGACTACCCCCGCGCCGCCGGGATCATCGCCGTCATCATCGTGCTGCTGCTCGTCCTCGAGCTCATCTCGAACCTGGTGCAGCGCGCCGTGTCCGAGCACGCCGGGGAGACCGAGCACTCCATGGCCTTCCCCCCGGGGAAGGACCTCGCCACCCCCGGCTGGAACGCACCCCGGGTGGGCCGCGCCGCGGGGCTGCTGGCCGGCGTCGTGCTCTTCCTCCTGTCCCTGTCCGCGCTGAGCATCTCCCCGGACCGGCTGGCCCGGGGCTGGGACAACGCGGTGGCCATGCTCACCGGGTTCGTGCCGCCCGTGTTCACCGCGGAGATCGCCCTGCGCCTGTTCGAGAGCCTCGTGATGGCCTTCACCGCCACCACCTTCGGCGTGCTGATCGGCCTGGTCATCGCGGTGTTCTCCACGGACCACCTCGTCCGGGTGCCGGTGCTCGGCTGGGCACTGCGCGGTGTCATCGTGGTGGTCCGCGGCGTGCCGGACATCGTCTACGCCATCGTGTTCGTGGCCGCCCTGGGGCTGGGTCCGTTCGCCGGGTTCCTGGCGCTGGCCATCTCCTGCACGGCGCTGGCGTCCAAGTTCTTCACGGATGCGCTGCAGAACATCGATCCGAGCCCCATCCGTGCCCTCGAGGCCGTGGGCGCCGGCCGGCTCCAGGCCTTCGTGGGCGGCGCCTGGCCCCAGTTCGTCCCCTCCTTCATCGGCAACAGCCTGTTCACGGCGGACCTGGCGCTGCGCGAATCGGCGGTCCTCGGGATCGTCGGCGCCGGCGGCATCGGGTTCCTGCTGCACGAATCCGTCACCTCGATCGACTACCAGACCACCGCCGGCATCCTGATCGGCCTCATCGTCGTGGTGGTCGCGGTGGAGCAAATGGCGCGCTGGGCGCGCAGGAAGGTCATCTGAGATGACAACCCCCCACCCCCCGAGCACGACGCCGGCCGGCACCGGCCGCTGCCCCTTCACCGGTGAGACGCGCACGTCCGAGTGGTCACCGGACCGCAACGAGACGTTCGGTTCCGCCCACGCCGACTATGCGGCCCTGCGCGAGCAGAACCCGTTCCCCTGGAGCGCGGACTACGGCGGCTTCTGGGCGGCCACCACCTATGAGGACATCCTGGCCATCACCCAGGACGACGAGCTGTTCAGCACGGCCAAGCAGAACGTAGTCCCGCACGTGCCCCGGGTCTCCCGCCGGCCACCGCTGCACTTCGACCCGCCGGAGCACACCGACTACCGCACCGCCATCGATCCGGTGTTCCGCCGCTCGGTGGTCACCGAGCACGCCGGCGCCTTCCGGGACAGCGCCCGCCGCCTGGTGGACGGGATGCTGATGGAGTCCTCCCCGGACGGGGTCCGGCATCTGGCGGCGCCGTTCGCCATGGACTGCTTCGCCTCCCTGCTCGGCCTGGCCCGGGACCAGACCCGGGAGATCCGGGAGATCGGCGTGCGCTACGGCTTCGCCATCCAGGACATGGACAACCCCGTGATCGAGGAGTGCAGCAAGCGGCTGTATGAGATCGCCCGCGAGATCTACGACCGGCGGCTGGCGGAGGACCCCGACCCGTCCCGGGACCTGGTGGCCAGCCTGCACCGCGCCGCCCTGGACCCGGACACCGCCATCACGGAAACCAGTGCCGTCGCCACCATCCGGCAGCTGATCGTGGCCGGGATGGGGGCGCCCCAGGCCGTGCTGGGCAGCTGCATCGCCCACCTGGCCACGGACTCCGGCCTCCAGGCGCACCTGCGGGCCCATCCGGAGGACCTACCCTCGGCGATCGAGGAGATGCTCCGCCTGCACGCCCCCTACCGGGTGTTCGCGCGGACCGCCAAGCGGGACACCGTGATCCACGGGCGGGCGGTGGCCCAGGACGAGCCCATCGCCCTGATCTTCCCCTCCGCCAACCGGGACGTGACCCGCTTCGAGGATCCGGACACGTTCGTCCTGCGGCGCAAGCAGAACAGCCACCTGTCCTTCGGCCGCGGTTCCCACAAGTGCCCGGCCGCTACGATGGGACGACTCGAGTTGCTCATCGCCCTAGAGGAGCTGCTCGCCCGGACGGAGACCTTCTCACTGGCAGGGGACATCGTGATGATGAACTGGCTCGAATACGGCCCCCGCTCCGTCCCACTGGCCCTGCGGCCCGCTGACAGGATGCCGTGAGCCCCACGGATCCGAGCCGCGGGAGCCTCCCCCGCTACCAATCCGGAGTGGCACCACAGCGCTTGCTCACGGTGCTGCTCGGCGACTACTGGTTCGGCCGCGGCGAACCCCTGCCCTCCAGCGCCCTGGTGGAGTTGCTCGGGGCCCTCGAGATCACGCCCTCCAGCGCCCGGGCCGCCATCCAGCGGCTGGCGCAACGGGGATTCCTCGCGGCCCACAAGGACGGGCGGCGCACCTCCTACTCCGTCCACGCCGGCAGCCGGAAGACACAGGCGCAGCGCGTCGAGCGGATCTTCCAGGCCCACCACGAGCGCCCCTGGGACGGGACGTGGACGATCATCACCTACCGGGTGCCGGAGACCGCGGCCCCCCTGCGCCGGGCCGTGCGGGACACCCTGCGCCAGCTCCGGTTCGGGCACCTCAATGACGGGGTGTGGATCAAGCCCGGCAGCCACGCCGAGGAGGCGTTCGCCCACCTGAAGCAGGGCGATGAACCCGTGCTGTCCCTCGTCTCCTTCTTCGAGGGGGCCCGGCTGCCGGACTTCGTCTCCCCCCTGGAACTGCGGCGGGCCTTCGACGCGGACGCCCTGGACGAGGAGTACCTGTCCTTCGCCCTGCGGTGGGAGGGCCGGGCCCGCGACCTCGGAGACCAGTGGCCCACCGGCGTGGAGGCCCTGCGACTGCGCACGGAGGTCCTCTCCGAATGGCGGCCGCTCGTCCACCAGGACCCCCGGCTTCCCAACGCCCTGCTGCCCGAGGAACCGCCGCTGCGGCGCGCCGCCACGGCCACCGCCCTGTTCTACGACGGCCTGGGGCCCTCCGCGGAGAACGCCGTCCGAAAGATCATCGAACGGCACCAGCCCGAGCTGGCACCCCTGGTGCTCCACCACACCTTCGCGACCTCGGACCGGCTGCTCGGGCGGGAGGGCGCCGAGACCTTCATGAGCCCCTGACGACGCCGGTGGTGCCCGGTCACCTCGCTCCGGAGCACTGAGCTGTGACTACCATGACCCATGCAGAACTTCCTGGACACCCTCGCCGGCCACGTCCTCTGGTTCAATGACCGCTACTGGTATCTGGTCATCGCGCTCCTCGTCATCGCCGGCATCTACTTCTCCATCCGGACCTTCGCCGTCCAGATCCGCTTCCTGCCGGAGATGTTCCGCACGGTGGTGGAACGGCCCGGCGGAGACGACGCCGAGCAGGGCGTCTCGGCCTTCCGTGCGTTCACGGTGTCCGCGGCCTCCCGGGTCGGAACCGGCAACATCGCCGGCGTCGCGTTGGCGATCAGCGTCGGTGGCCCCGGAGCCGTGTTCTGGATGTGGATCCTGGCCCTGATGGGCGGGGCCACCGCCTTCGTGGAATCGTCCCTGGCCCAGCTCTACAAGGTGCGCGGCAAGGACGGCTTCGTGGGCGGGCCGGCGTACTACATCCGCTACGCACTGCGTCAGCCCTGGCTGGCCACGTTGTTCGCCGTCATCATCACCGTCACCTACGGTTTCGTGTTCAATGCCGTCCAGTCGAATTCCATCAGCGACTCCGTGCAGGCCAATGTGGGTGAATCCACCACGGTCGCCGTGGTGACCGGAGCCGTCGTCGCCGTCCTGACCGCCGCCGTCATCTTCGGTGGCATCCGCCGGCTCTCCTCGGTGACCAATGTGATCGTGCCCGTCATGGCGGTCAGCTACATCGTGATCGCCCTCGTCGTGGTGCTGATCAACATCACCGAGGTCCCCGCCATGATCGCCCTCATTGTCGGCCATGCCCTCGGGTTCGAACAGGTGACGGGTGCCGCCGTCGGCGCCGCCCTGATGCAGGGCATGCGCCGCGGGCTGTTCTCGAATGAGGCCGGGATGGGCTCGGTGCCCAATGCGGCCGCCACCGCAGCGGTCTCCCACCCGGTGAAGCAGGGCCTGACCCAGTCACTCGGCGTGTACTTCGACACGATCATCGTCTGCTCGGCCACAGCCTTCATCATCCTGTTGTCCAACCCGAGCTTCGGGTCGGACAACGTGGAAGGCGTCTCCTTGACGCAGTCTGCGCTGGAAGCCCAGCTGGGTGGGTGGGTCGGCCCGCTCCTGACGGTGATGATCTTCTTCCTGGCCTGGTCGTCGATCCTCGGCAACTACTTCTACGGGCAGTCCAACATCGAGTACCTGGCCGGCGAGCGCGCCCGTCCCTGGATCCTCGCCTACCGACTCCTGGTGGTGCTGTGCGTCTTCGGCGGTGCCTTGGGTTCGGTCGCCCTGATCTGGAATGTGGCGGACCTCTTCATGGGCTTCATGGCCACCATCAACCTGATCGCGATCATCCCGCTGGGCGGCTTGGCCGTGAAGATGCTCCAGGACTACCAACGGCAACGAGCCCTGGGGCTCGACCCTGTGTTCCGCTCGTCCAGCCTTCCCGAAGCCCGGGGCGTGAGTCTGTGGCGTGAAGGCGAGACCGAGGCCATGCGCTTGGTCTCCAAGAGCGACTGACCACGGCCCCGCTAGCGTTCCTGGAGTCGTGGCCATCCTCGTTGATCGCGGTGGCGGCCTAGCCGGCACCGCTGAGTGGTGACAAGCCCTCCTCGTCCGCCGCACTCTCAACGGCGCCCGTGGGGGTGCCGTCCGGCTCTACGGACCCGTCCCTCTCAGCGGTGGCGCAGCCGGCATGGGTGGCCTTGAGGGCATCGGCGACGACGTCGCGCGCCTCCTGACGAGTCTCATAAGCCTGCCGCTGGCGCTGGGCGCCGGTCCCCCGCCGGAGGATGTCCGCCATGGTGGATTCGACCGTGGCCTCGTCGCCGTACTCGGTCAGCACCGGGCGGATGTGGTCGAGCAGCTGGAAGACGACGTCCCCGGCCGGGGCGGGCGTCCCCGTAGACGGGTCGATCAGCTGGCCCTCCACGCCGGACCGGCTGGCCAACCAGGTCCAGGTCCTCAGCAGCGAGGCGGGCACCCCGGGAACCGGTTGCCGCGCGTTCCGTGACGAGGTCTCCACCAGGGCCCGGACCAGTGCCGCCAGGGCCGCGGCATCGGCGGCATCCAGGCAGACGTCCGCGATCCGCACCTCCAGCGTCGGCTGGTGCTCACAGAGCCGCGCGTCGTAGTAGAGCATGCCGCTGTCCAGGGGGACTCCGGTCTCCAGCAACCGGGTCCGGTGGCGGTCGTAGGCCGCGGTCGAGCGGAAGATCTCCGTGGGCCCGGCCGTCGGCCACCTCGACCAGGCCTGATAGCGGTAGGACGCATAGCCGGTGTCCCGGCCGGACCAGAACGGGGAGTTCGCGCTCAGGGCCAGCAGGGTCGGCAGCCAGACGCGGATGCGGTCCAGCACGCTGACCGCCTCCTGGCGGGACTCCACGCCCACATGGATGTGGAAGCCGTTCAACAGCTGCTCCGCGGCGGTGATGCCGAACCGCTCGCCGATCCTCCGGTAGCGCGCATCCGGCACCGGGTGGGGGCTGAGCCGGCCCGGTGCCGTGGGCAGCGCCGCCACCCGTCCTCCCACCCGGAGGGCGGCCTGCTCGGCCAGGGCGCGCCCGGTGCGGATGGCCTCCAGCTGGCCGGCCACGGTGGTCTGCGGTGGGCTGTTGACCTCGATCTGCTCCTGCTGCAGTTCCACGGCCACCTGATGGCCACTGACAGACGGCCCCCCGCCGTGGAGGTCCACGGCCCATTCCCCGGCCGGCAACGGCTCCAGGGTGGTGGCATCCACCAGCAACAACTCTTCTTCTACCCCAAAGGTGCGCATGCGGGGGTCCTTCCTGTGATCGTCCTCGCGGCACGGCGGTGCCGGCTCAACTCCTGCCGACGCTTCCGAGCCGCGGCACGGCCTCATCGTCGAGCAAGGCCCGGTCCCGCGCGCGGCCGCGGGCCTCAAGCACGCGGAGGGTGGCGGCCGGCAGCAACGTGGCACCGGAGAGCATCACCTGCGGGGCCGCAGCCATGCCGCGGTGGTCCAGAGCAGGTGCCGCCGTGGCCCGGTCGACCACGGTGTCCGTCCCCTCCGCCGCCAGCAGGCCAGGCAGGGTGGAGGCGAAACGCAGCCGTCCGGCTCCGGTCCACAGGTACAGCGGCCTGGCCCCCTGCCGGTCCCGGGCCAGCAGTACCTTCTCACGGGGTGCATCCACCAGGGCCAGGGCGAAGACACCCTGCAGGTGGTCCACGAAGTGCTCACCCCACCGGTGGTAGGCCGCGAGCACCACCTCGGCGTCCGAGCCCGAACGGAACGGGAAGCACTCCTCCAGGCCCTCCCGTAGGTCCGGTCCGTTTTCCAGCCGACCGTCGAACACCAGGCACCAGCCCAGCCGCTCATCGAGCATCGACTGCGCAGAGGCCCCTGACGGCTCTCCGGTCCCGGGCGGGCGGTGGCCCACCGCCACCCAGCCCCAGTCACAGATGCCGGGCTCCGCTGGCCAGCCCGCGTCCCCCTCGGCGCCCCCCGGCGCGTTCAGGGCTTGGATCATCCGGTCCACCCTGGCGGTATCGGCCCACGCTCCGCGGACGGAGACCTCTCCGGCGATGCCCATCGTCACGTCCTCCGCTGGCTGGACGCAGCCCTGAGCACCCGCAACCCGGGGGGCCGGGCGGGCGAGTCGAGTGCAGTTGTCCCCCGGCAGGGGACGCGCGGGGCGGTGGTCAGTGGAACAGGGATGGGCACGACGGCCTCCTCGAGAGTCGTTCGAAGAGTTCGCGGCCGCTGCTTGACCGTTAACACGAAGGGTGACGTTTAGTGTACCAAGTATGTGACCTGAAGCACGTCATCTGTGACACCGGACACGAAAGCCCCGCCGCCCAGGATCTGCCCGGCCATCTTCAGTCCTCCTCGTCCGGCCGTTCGGCCTCCTCGTGATCCATGACGTCCGAATCACGGATGGAGCTGCGGCCCGTGGCGTCCTCATCCTCTGCTGCGGCCGAGTCCGCGGTCTCCTGCAGGTCCGAGGCGTAGGGCGCTTCGGAGGGCTTCCGTTCGGCCAGGAGCTCGTTCGCGGCGTGGGCGAGCAGGTCCCGCTGCAATCGGGGCAACTGCATGGAGTGGTGCAGGTAGGCGTCCAGCTCGAACTCGCTCACGTCCCCGCCGATGCTGAAATAGTGCAGCCACAGCTCCCGTCGGTCGATACCCGCCGCGTTCGCCGTGTCCAGCAACCGCCGCGCCTGCTCGTAACCCACGGCCTCGTCCTCAGCGCCCATCCCCGTCACCGTGCCCGGTCTTCCCGGCGGTGGTCCTCCCCGTCCAGCACTTCGGTGGCGATCTCGAGCATCGTTCTGCTCCCGGAGCGGGCCCGTTCCAACAGCGTCAGCCGCGCGTCCGCACCACTGAGTCCGTCGCGGGACATCAGGACACCGCTGGCCAGGGCGATCGTCTCCCTCGATTGCAGGGCCGCCTTCAGTGCGGCACTCAGCCGGGTCGGCGCATCGGCCGGCTGCGCGGTACCCATGAGGACGGCGATCACGTCCGCCAGCAGCTGGAGTGATCGGGTCTCGGCGTCCCCGAACGCGCCCGGAGCGGCGGCATAGGCCTTGAGCGCGCCGAGGTTGCGGTCCCGATGGTGCAGGGGGACGCTGAGGACGGAGCGGATGCCGGCGGCCGCCGCCGCCTCCTGCCACGGCGCCCACCGCGTGTCCTGGGTGGTGTCGTCCACCCGCTGGATGTCGCCCGTCGCCCAGGCACTGATGCAGGGTCCCTGCCCCAACGAGTACTGAACCGCGTCGGCGTTCTCCACGAGGTCATCGGTGGCGGCCGCCGTGACCCGGGTGCCGTCGTCGTCCATCAGGGAGATCCCCGCGCCGGCCGCCGTCGGGACCATCTGGTGGGCCGCACGGGCCAGCTGCCGCACCGCGGCCGTGGCGTCCTGCTCCGTGAGCAGCATCCCGTGAAGTCCGGCGAAGACCGTCATCAACTCGCCGGGTGAGTGGTCCGGTGTCATCTGATCTCTCGCCGCCGTTCGGTTGGTGCCCGTCTTGCGAACGTTGCGACTCCGCAACGCCGCCTCCACTCGAGTGCGGAGGGGTCCCGGTTCGCCTCGTTTCGCGTTTGCTCTCACTGTACGCCCGAGACCGGGCTACGGGGCCGTGCGGTCCAGCCTGGCCAGCTCCGCGGCCTCCGTGCGCGTGGTGTGCAACTCGTCGATGTCCGCCAGGGTCTTGTCCTTGGTCTCCTTGGCCGTCAGCGCTGCCACCACGGAGATCAGGCAGGCCCCGCTCACCACCAGGGACACCGCGAGCCAGTTGGTGCCCTGGGCGCCGGCCACGGCCGAGGCGACGATCGGGGTGAGGCCACCGGAGACGGCGAAGCCGATCTGGGTACCCATGGCCAGACCCGTGACGCGGACCCGGGTGGGGAACATCTCGGCGTAGAACGAGGGCCAGATGCCGTTCGCGAGCGAGTACAGGCAGCCGGAGAGGATGGCGCCGTAGACGAAGATCAGGGTCCAGTCCCCCGCCGCGACGGCCCCCAGGTAGGGGTACATCATCACCGCGGGTCCCACCACACCGGCGATGAAGACCGGTTTCCGGCCGATCCTGTCTGCCAGCAGTGCCCCCAGCGGGATGGCCGCCAGGGCCACGGCATTGGCCACCACGGCCACGGTCAGCATGGTGGAGCGGTCCAGGCCCACCACCGAGGTGGCGAAGGAGAGCGACCAGACGAGGAACACCACGTTGACGGTGTTGATCATGGCCGCGCAGGCGATCCGGGCCACGGCCGCCTTGTGGAACGTGACCATCAGGCTCAGCGGGGTCGCCGGCTTCTCCTCCGGCAGGTGGGACTTGGACTCCTCGAACGCCGGTGGTTCCTCCAGCCGACGGCGGATCACCCAGGCGACGACCACCACCACGGCCGAGAGCCAGAACGGGACGCGCCACCCCCAGGAGAACAGCTGCTCCTCGGTGAGCAGGGTGGTGAAGGGGATGAAGACGGCGGTGGCGAGCAGCGTGCCGAACTGGGTGCCCTGCAGCGTCCAGCTGGTGGTGAAGGCCCGGCGGTGCTCGTCAGAGTGCTCCAGGGACACGGAGATGGCGCTGGCCTGTTCTCCGGAGGCGGAGATGCCCTGGATGACCCGGCAGAGCACCAGCAGGGCCGGGGCCCACAGCCCGGCCTGCTCATAGGTCGGCAGGCAGCCGACGAGGAAGGTGGCCCCGCCCATCATGAACAGGGTCAGCATCAGCACGAACTTCCGGCCCATCCGGTCCCCGAGCGGCCCCATGACCAGCGCGCCCAGGGGCCGCACCACGTAGGCCACCCCTACGGTGCCCATGGACAACAGAATCGCGACGCCCGGGGAAGCGTCCTCCGGGAAGAACAAGTGGTTCAGCACCAGGGCCGCGGCCGTGCCGTAGACGGCGAAGTCGTAGTACTCGAGAGCGGAGCCGATCCAGGCGGCGAGTGCCGCCTTCTTCGGGGTCTTGCCGTGGGTGGCAGCCGGCTCACCGGCCGGCGCGGATGGTTCGGTCATGTTGCTCTCCTCCGGTGGTGATGGCGCCATGGTAGACCTCTGACGAACCCGCAGACTGCCCCCGGTGCCCGGTGAATCGCGACGCGCTCTGTGTCTCCAGGGCTGAGTCGTGCGCTCGTTTCTGTGAAACATCCCCGGCCGAGCCGTGGCTGACGGGGGCCGGCTCTCGACGTAGGCTCGGGCCCATGGAGCGCACGGAGGACGGACGGTACATCGTGGTCCAGGGACGCCGATGGCGGGCCATGGATCCGGAGTTGCCGGAAAAGACGGCGGCAGCCCTGCGCTCTCATCTGGGCCAGGCCCGTGCGGCGGTACGTGCCGCATCCTCCGACGCCGGCCGGCGCGCCGCCCGCGATCGGGTCCAGTTGGCCAAGGAGGGGCTGGGGGAACGCGCCGATCCCTGGTGGGACATGGACGTCGAACAGCGATTGGAACGGGCGGCGGACCGGTTGAAGCGGTTGGACGAGTCGGCATCGCGCGAATCCTGACCGGATCTCAGCGGCCGTCCCCCGCGTTCATCCGACGAGCTGCGCGGGCTCGGACAACCACTGCCGCTACCAGCACCACGGCCGCCGCGATTCCCGCTGCGACCGCGGTGCCCGTCGATTCCAGTCCGCCGTCCAGGCGGCCCACGGTGATCCAGGCGAGCCCCCAGGCCAGCGCCAGGGCGGGGGCGATCCTCCCGCTGCGCCAGGCCGTAGCCACGCCGATGACCGCGGCGACGGCCAGCACCACCGAGGACAGCACCGTGACCGGCAGCCCGAAGCCGTCGAAGCCGCCAGCACCCAGCACGGCGGAAGTGTTGGCGACGGTGGCGATGGTGACCCAGCCGAGGTACAGACCGAACGTCCCGTCCGTGATCAGGGCATCCGCCCGGCCCTCCGGCCCGCTACGGACCAGCAGCATCAGGATGCGGCCGAGCACCGCGAGCAGGGCCACGATGACGACCAGGCTCAGGATCAGCCAGCCGAACTGCACCACCCAGATCCAGGCGGCATAGAGCAGCATCGCCGCCACGGCCCACGGGCGCAGCAGACGTTGACGGCCGGACCGGCGCTGGGCGGGCAGGAGCTGCCAGACCGAATAGGCCAGCAGCCCCAGGTAGATCACGGACCAGATGCGGAAGGCACCGGAGGCCGGCGCCAGCGGCGTGGAGTCCTCGTTCAGCCACCCACCGGCCGCTTCGGCGACGGGGGTCCCGCCGATCACCCCGCTGCCCAGGAATGCGCCGGCGGTGGCCACGATGCCGCTGATCAAAACCAGCAGGGGAACGGCGAGTCCGGAAGTACGGGGGGCGGTGGCACCCATGGGTCTCTCCTCGAGTGGGGGGGTGATCCTTGTGCACGTACGTCGAGCGTAACCATGTTGATCATCGAGGTAAAAGGCTGGGTCGGCCGGGTGACCTGGCGCGACCTCACGAATCGGTGCTCGAGCGTGTGGTCGGGTGGTGCGATCGGATGCGGACCATGGGCTGCGGGATGATGGAGGCATGCGACTGTGGAGCCTGCACCCTCAATACCTGGACCGCCAGGGCCTCACCGGCGGGTGGCGTGAGGCGCTGCTCGCGCAGGCCGTGCTGGCCGGACGCACCAAGGGCTATCGTTCACACCCGCAGCTGGTGAGGTTCCGTTCGCACCCGGACCCCGCCGCCGCGATCGGTGCCTTCCTCCTGGTGACGGCCGAGGAGGCCACCGAACGTGGCTACACCTTCGATCTGACGCGGATCGACCGACCCGGCCATCCGGCGTCGGATCATCTCGACGCCGGCCACGGCCTGGCGGCGGACGATTCCGCCGCCGCCCTCCAGCCGCCGGTCATCCGGATCCCGGTGACGGACGGCCAGCTCGCCTACGAGTGGCAGCACCTGATGGCCAAGATCGGCCAGCGCACCCCGGAGCGGTTGGCGGGGCTGGCCGGTGTCAGCGCACCGCAGGTCCATCCGTTGTTCGAGGTGGTTCCGGGTCCTCTGGAGTCCTGGGAGCGACCGGGCTAACGCGCTGACTTCGTGGAAGGGGGCCGGAGCCGGGCTGCCCACCGCTTCCACGGGGGCATCCGAGACCAATTCAGGGACAAGGTCCGCAGGGCACGCTGGAAGCGGCGGCCGAGCTGGGCTATCCCGCGCAGCGAGCGGGCCGAGACCCCCACCTCGATGCGGGGCACGGTGGCCACGATGTGGTGGGGGCCCAAGGCCAAGGCCAGATCCATGTCGTCATGCACCTCCCGCTCGGTGCGGTGCACCCGCCCCCGCACCTCCCGCCAGACGGAACGGCGGATGGCCATGTTCGAACCCCACAGCGGCGCCCGGGCGGTCGCCGCATACCCGAGGGCGTAGTAGGCGCCGAGATACACCGCCACCGCAGGGATCCCGACCAGCCGGGGCAGGTCCACGAACCGGCCCCAGCCGGTGACCGCGGCGGCCTCCGGATGTCTCGCCAGCGCACCGGTGATCTGCTCCACCCAGTCGGGGCCGGGCAGTGAGTCGGCGTCGAGGCGGGCGATGATCGGGGCGCCGGCGGCGTCGTAGCCGGTGGCGGCCGCGGCCCAGATGCCGACCGTCGGTTCCGTCAGCACGCGCGCCCCGTGGGCTGCGGCCACGGCAGCCGTGGCGTCCTGGGAGGCGTTGTCCACCACGATCACCTCGGCCGGCGCCACGGTCTGCTGGGCCAGGGCACGCAGGCACCGGTCCAGCAGGACGGCGTCGTCCCGGGCCGGGATCACCACGCTCACCGGCTCTCGCGTCGCTGCTGGTACCGGTACTGGTACTGAATCGTGCGTCTCAGGACTCAGGGCCACGGCCCGTCCTTCACGAGCCGGTCCAGCATCAGCCCCGCCAGCAACGCACCGAGCACCCCGGCGGCCAGGTCACCCACCGTGTCCCCATAGCCGACTTGGATGGCCGGATCGAGCAGAGTGTGGCCGAACCATTCCCCGATCTCCCAGAGCACGGCCAGCAGCGCGCCCAGTCCGGCGGTGAGCAGTGTCTGGCCGGCACGGGTGGCCGTCCGGCTGGTCTGCAGCCAGCCGCTGCGCAGCAGCGCGCCGGCACCGATGGCGGCCAGGAGGCCGGTGGCCACCACGTGCACCACCAGGTCGAGCCACGGGATCAGGTGGTAGGCGTCCAGCATGGCGGCCCAGGCGGCGGCCAGCAGGATGACGGCGGTTCCGGCCTGCACGGGTGTCCGCAACGGAGCCAGGCGGACCACGGTCTGGCCCAGGAGCACCAGGGAGTACAGGGCCACGGCCACCCCGCTGTCCCACAGCCCGAGGATCAGGCTGAGGAGCGTGAGCAGGGCGGCGGCGTCGGCGATCAGGCGGGCGGGCAGCGGCCCGTCCACCCGCAGCGTCCTCACGGCCTCCTGCCACAGGCGCGCCGCGCGGCTGGCGTTCGCCTCAGCCGCCACGGGCGATCCAGATCAGCAGCAGGGTCACCAGGAATCCGGTCACCATGTTGAGCCACAGGAACCGGCGCCAGCCCCGGTTCGCCTCCTCGCAGCGCTCATCCGGCAGGGACCGGAACGGCAGGATGCTGACGAGGTACGGCAGCACCAGCACCCCGGCGAGGGCACCGGGCCAGCCGGCCAGCAGCATCACGAGTCCGGCGGCGGCGTAGAGGACGATGGCCGTGCGGACGGCTCCGCGGGCTCCAAGTGCCGTGGCGATGGAGCCGATGCCGGCCTCCCGGTCCGCGGTGACATCCTGTGCCGCACCGAAGGCCTGCGAGGCCATGCCCCAGAAGAAGAACGCGACCATGGAGGCCACCACGGCCAGGGTCGGCGGGGCCTCGGCCAGAGCCAGCCCGAAGGCCGCGGGGCCCACGAAGTGCGTGGACGAGGTCATGGAGTCGAGCAGCGGCCGTTCCTTCAGCCGGATCCGTGGGGCCGAATATCCCACGACGGCGGCCAGCACCACCGCGAGCACCACGCCGGACACGAGCGTGCCGGCCAGCAGCAGGTACACCACGAAAGGCAGCGAGAGGAGCCCGGCGGACCACAGGGTCATCCGGTGCCACCGGTCGGAGAGGACGATGCCCTCCACCCCGCCCTTGCGCGGGTTGCGCAAGTCGGACTCGTAGTCGAACACGTCGTTGATCCCGTACATCAGCAGGTTGTACGGGAACAGGAAGAACAGGGTGCCGACGATCAGCTCCAGGGTGAAGCCGCCGCCGGCCATCAGGTACGCCGCGGCGAACGGATAGGCGGTGTTGACCCAGCTGATCGGGCGGGAGGACCCGAACAGCTGGCGGGCCGCCTCCGGGGCGGTGGCCGTGGCCGTCATGCCTCCACCTCCCGTCCCGAGTCGGGCAGCAGGGCGCTCACCGCGGGCAGCAACAGTCCCGCCGCCACCGGCCAGACCAGGTCCTCGACCGGGGCCAGTCCCACCCGCCAGCCGGTGAGCAGCTCCTCGTTGTACCGGAACAGGTCGGCGGCGATCATCAGGTTGTCGAACACCACCGTCAGCACCACGAGGATCGCGATGGTCAGCACGGTGGCGGCCCACCACCGCCGCCCCAGTCGACGGCGCCACGCGGCGTAGGCGGCCACGGCCACCGGGAACAGCAGGAAGAGTCCGGCGAGCGCAAGGTAACTCACTGCGCCACCTCCCGGCCGGCGGCCGGGCGCGGGGCTGGACGGCCGGCGTCGGGCAGGGCGGTTCCGGTGGAGCCTGTCAGCCCACCACGGCCGGTCCGGCGCAGCACGAGGAAGATCAACCCGCGCAGCACCAGGGTGAGGTAGGAGAGGAAGGTGATGAAGACGATCTCCTCCAGCGGCAGCTCGGGGGCGAGCATGATGCCCGTCATGCCCTCGCTCTGGCCGGCGGCATAGTGCTCGGAGGCGATCGCCGCCAGGTCCCAGGCGAGGAAGAACGCGATGCCGATGGCCACGGTGATCGTCCCGGCCCGCGGCGCGCGCCAGAGCACGAGCCGGAAGCGGCGGTCCAGCAGCGCCATGCAGCCGGTCGAGACGAGCAGGGCGGCGAGGTACAGGAACTCCGTCATGGCCGCCCCGGGGTGGTCAGCGGGGCGGCGGAGTGGTCCCCCCGCAGTCGCTTGAGCAGGATCTCGGCGCTGATCAGGCACATCGGCAGGCCGATGCCGGGGATGGTGCTGGAGCCGGCGTAGTAGAGCCCCTCCACGCGCCGGGAGACATTGCCGGCCCGGAAGAAGGCGCTCTGGGCCAGCGTGTGGGCCGGACCCAGGATGCCGCCGCGCCAGGCGCCCAGATCCTCGGCGAAGTCGGTGGGCCCCACGGTGCGGCGGACCACGATCCGTTCAGTGAGGTCCGGGACGCCGGCCCAGCGGGCCACCTGCTCGAGGGCGGCGTCCGCGATGGACTCGATCGTCGGATCACCGTTGCCGTCCAGACCGCCCCGGCCCAGGCCCGAATCGGCGGGCATCGGGATCAGCACGAAGAGGTTCTCGTGCCCGTCCGGGGCCACCCCCGGGTCCGTGGCCGAGGGCTTGCACACGTACACGGACGCCGGATCCGGCACGGTCCCGGCGGCAATCGCGGAGAAGTTGGCCTTCCAGTCCCGCGTGAAGAACAGGCTGTGATGCGGCATCTCCGGCAGCGTACCGCGCACCCCCAGCATCACCAGGACGCCGCCCGGCCCGCTGGTGCGCCGGCGCCACCATTCCTCGGGGAACGTCTGCAGCGGGCGCGGCAGCAGGGTCGTCTCGGTGTGGTGGAGGTCCGCGGCGGAGACCACGACGCCGGCCGGCAGCTCCCGCTCCTCCCCGTCCCGTCCGCGGACCCGGACGCCGGTGGCGCGGGCCGGCAGGCGGCGGCCGCGGGCGCGGCGGAAACCGCGGGAACGAGCCTGATGATGCTCGCCGCGGTCGCGGTCTTCAGACTCCGTCAGGATGGCCGTGGCGGCGGTGCCGGCATGCATTCGCACGCCGGACTCACGGGCCAGCCGGACCATGACGTCCATGAGGTGGGCGAAGCCGCCTTGCGGGTACAGCACCCCTCCGGTCAGATCCAGGGCGCTCATCAGGTGGTACATCCCGGGAGTGCGGTCCGGAGAGGACCCCAGGAAGACCGCGGGGTAGCCCAGGACCTGACGGATCCGCGGATCCGTGAAGCGGCGGGCCACGAACCTTTCCAAGGACTGCAGCAGCAGCGGGCCGAGCCGGTGGGCCTGGTACGCCACGCCCCGGGAGAGGAATGGCCGGATGGACGTGAAGGAGGTGTACAGGAAGCGCTCGATGGCCATGTCATACGTGCGCTGCGCCGAGTCGAGGTAGCGCGCCAGGGCTCGGCCGGCACCCGGTTGGACCGCCTCGAACCGGGCGATGTTGGTGTCCCGGTCCGCGGCGATGTCGAGGGGTTCGGGACGGCCACCCTCATCTCCCTCGGGTCCCCCGGGTCCTTCGAACCCCTCGAAGAAGACCCGGTAGGCGGGGTCGAGCTGGCGCAGGTCGAGTTCTGCCTCGGCGGTGGTGCCGAGGAGCCGGAAGAAGTGGTCGAAGACGTCCGGCATCAGGTACCAGGACGGCCCCGTGTCGAACCGGAAGCCCTCGTGCTCCCAGCTGCCGGCACGGCCACCGAAGGACTCCCGTGCTTCGACGAGGTCCACGGTGTACCCCTCGCGGGCCAGCAGCGCGGCGGAGGCGAGCCCGGCGATGCCGCCACCGATCACCACCACCGTCTTCCCTTCCGGGCGGGCCGCAGCCTCGCCGTCGGGGCGGGGCAGATCCTCACCGTCCGGTCGGGCCGGACTCTCGCCGTCGAGACGGGGCGCCCCGGCGCCTGCGTCGTGCGCCGCCGTCGTTCTCGAGCGGTGTCCGGCGCTCATGCGGCTCGTCCGGTCAGGGCCCGGAGCAGGATGAGGGCCTTCTCGGTGTCCGGGACGCGCACCCGCGCCTGGCGGATCTGCGCGGCCGGGGTCTGCCGCAGGCGCCGGGACAAGGCGGCGAACAGTCCGTGGGCGGCGTGGACCGCGCGCCGGCTGCTGGACGGCAAACGGTGGATCGCCGTGGCGGCCACGGCCAGGTCCGCGTCGATGTCATCCAGCAGCGCATCCCGATGGGTGTCGCTGAACGTCGCCGGGTCGAGTCCCGGGAAATAGGTGCGGCCCAACAGGTCATGATCATCAGCGAGGTCCCGGAGGAAGTTGACCTTCTGGAAGGCCGCACCGAGGCTGCGGGCGGCTGGGGCGAGGCGTTCGAAGGATCCGGGGTCCCCGGCGGTGAAGACCTTCAGGCACATCAGCCCCACCACCTCCGCCGAACCGTAGACGTATTCGGACAGGCTCTGGCTGTCATGTGAACTCTGGCTCAGGTCCGCTCGCATGGAGGCGAAGAACGGCTGCACGAGTCCGGTGCCGATGCCGCACCGCCGGGCCACACTCGCGAACGCATGGACCACCAGATTCGTGCTGCGGGCGCATTCCAGGGCCTTCATCGTCTCGGCCTCGAGTCCGTCCAATTGGGCGGCCCGCAGGGCCGGTGTGAGGACCGGATCCGGATCGTCCACGATCTCATCGGCCACCCGCACCAGGGCGTAGATGCTGCGCACATCCGAGCGCACGGGTTCGGCGAGCAGTCGCGAGGCCCAGCCGAAGGACGTCGAGTACCCGCTGATCACCTCGGCGGCACTGGCCTGGGCCACCCGGTCATAGCGGTTGGCGGCGGTCGGTGCGTTCATCGGGCCCCCGCGCGGGATGCGTCAGCGAACCGTGCCGGCTCTGTCATCGGTGCGGTCGAGGTGTCCGCATTCGTGCCGGCCTGTGGATCATCGAGGGCCAGGACAGCGGTATCCCGGATGTCGCCCACCAGATCGGTCAGGACTCGGGCCAAAGCACCCGGAATCGGCTCCCGTGCGGCGGCGGCGAGTGCCTCTTCGAGATGGCGATCGGCCAACTCCTGGACGGTGGCTCGGGCGCCGCAGCCTTCGAGCAGGGCACGCGCGCGGCCGGCGTCGTGGTGGTTCAGTCCCGGGTCTCCGACCAGGCACTGCAGGTCGGGCCAGGCGGGGGTGGTGCGGGCATGGGCCAGCAACGCGGTGTGCTTGCCCTCGCGCAGATCGGTCAGGGCGCTCTTGCCGGTGCGGGTCTCGTTGCCGAACACACCGAGCAGGTCGTCCAGCAGCTGAAAACCGATGCCCACCAGCCGGCCTAGGCGGGCCAGGGCCGCGGTCACGTCCGCGGGGGCGCCGGCGAGGATGGCCCCCGCTTGGAGCGGGAGCTGGAAGGAGTAGACGGCGGTCTTCTGTTCGGCCACTCGCAGGGCCTCGTCCAGGGTGACCGGGCGTCCGCTCAGGTGCAGGCCGAGCCGCACGTCCGCCAACTCACCGGTGGCGGTGGCATGCACCGTGTCCTCGAGCAGGTCCAGCAGCTCGTCCACGAGGGGAGCCGGCGCCTGGCACCGGGCGACCAGCCGGACTGCGGAGACCAGGGCCAGATCTCCGGCCAGGATCCCGGCGGCCTCACCGTAGTGACGGGCTGTGGATTGGTCGGCTCCCTCTGCCCGGGCAGCGGCGGCAAAGGTCCCGGAGACGTTGGGACGCCCCCGGCGCACATCGTCGCCGTCGATCACGTCGTCATGCACCACAAAGGCCGTGTGCAGCAGTTCCAGTGCGGCGCCCACGCGGGCCACAGACTCGGCCGAGGTCCCGCCGAGGGCGTCGTGCGTGGCGACCGCCAATCCCGGGCGGAACCTCTTGCCCCCGCCGGAGGCGAGGGAGAGGGCCTCCCAGAGATCGCGGTGGTCCTGCCCCAGTCGGGCGGAGCGGTCCAGTCCGGAGACCAACAGCCGGTCCAGCTCCTCTGTGACCCCGTCGGGAGTCTCCTTCATGCCTTCTCTCCCTCGGTCGCGGCCGGATGCGTCCGGTGGGCGAGCACACCGGGGAGCTGTTCGGCCATCCAGGGGCTCACGGCCCACGGGGCGGCCCGGACCAGAGCGTCGACCTCGTCGGCCGGGACCCAGCGGTAATCCATGACCTCGCCGGGATTCGGCACAGGGTCGCCGAGGGCCGTGGCCACGTAGACGGGGCAGATCTCGTTCTCGACGATCCCGGAGGCGTCCACGGCCCGGTAGCGGAAATCCGGGAGGGCGCAGTGGAGCCATTTGACCTGCAGGCCGAGCTCATGGGCGGCATACCGGTCGATGGTCTGTTCATACGACTCGTCGAGCCTCGGGTGGCCACAGAAGGAGTTGGTCCAGACCCCGGGCCAGGCGACCTTGGCCAGGGCACGGCGGGTGAGGAGCAGGTCCCCGTTCGGCCGGAAGACGTAACAGGAGAAGGCCAGATGCAGTGGGGTGTCCGTGGTGTGGACCGTGGCCCGGGGTGCCAGGCCCTGGGCGTTGCCGTGATCGTCCACGAGCACCACGTGGTCTTCCGGAACGGTGCTCACTGGCTTCTCCCTCATGCGATCACACAACTTACTCGACAATCTAGCTAGCCTGTCTAGTGACCTCGACATTAGCATTGACCACCATGGACAATCCACCGGGACGCGGCGTCTCCTCGACACCCTATTGGTACGAAGACTCCGATCCCACCATCGGCCTGCTCCACGCATTGCGCCGCTTCCGGCGAGCTGATCAGCGCATGCGGCGGCGCATGAGTGCTGACATGGACCTCAATGCCACGGACGTCGAGGCATTGAGGCACATCATCGCCCACCACGCCGCGGAGGAAGCGGTGACGGCCAGGGACCTGGCGACCCATCTGGACATCTCGTCGGCGTCCACGGCCAAGCTGCTCAACCGGCTCACCGAGTCCGGTCACGTCCAACGCCATCCGCACCCCGACGACCGGCGCTCCGTGATCGTGACGGCCACCGACCACGCCCATGCGGAGATCCGTGAGTGGCTGACGGATATGCACCAGCGAATGCTGGAGGCGGCACTCAGCGTCCCCGAAGAGTCCCGCCAGGCCGTGACGGATTTCCTTGATTCGATAGCCGCATGCCTCGACCCGGAGGCCGGAGACGACGCGTCAGACCGCTGACCGGTCCGGATGGCCGCTGCCACGATGAGCCATCGGGCCCGGTACGCCACCCGCCATCCCTGTCAACGCAACTCGCTAGCAAGGCTAGCAATTCCACTCCCGGCCATGATCGAATGTCGGCGTCCGGACCCACCATGACCTCGACCCACGCGGTTTCCACGCCGCAGCCATCCAGTTCGGACTCCGTTCCAAGGGAAGGAAAACCATGCTGAAGAAGCTGTCCGACATGGGCATCAAGTCCGATCATCTCTACACCGCCGGCTTCGCCTCCATCGGGCTGACGTTCCTGTCCTGGGCCGTCTCCCGGGGCAAGAAGGACGATTCGAAGTCGCAGTCAGACCGCTGGGGCCTGTTCGTCGGCGAATGGACACCGACGTTCTTCGCCCTCGGAGTGGCGCTGAAGCTGGAAGAGGGTGACCGCTCGCCCCTCAAGCGCTGAGCCGTCACCGATCGCCGGGCCGGGCTCGACGCGGGCCCGCGGCCATGATGTTCTTGGCCATCGTCGGGAAGACGAGGGCATGGAAGGGCTGGATGGCCCGCCAGTAGGCCCGGCCGGCCAGCCCGGAGGGGAAGAAGACCGCACGCTGACGCAGACGTGACCCGCCGCCGTCGCGCCCCTCCACGCTGAACTGCAGCCAGGCCCGGCCACCGGCCCGCATCTCGGCCCGCAGCGTGACCGAACGACCGGGCTCGACCTTCTCCACGCGCCACCAGTCGACGTAGTCGTTGACGCGCAGCCGGCGGGCGTCTCTCCGGCCCCGAGCCAACCCGTAGCCGCCCATCACCTGGTCCATCAGCCCGCGGATCCGCCACAGCGCCGGTGCGGAGTACCAGCCGTTCTGGCCACCGATGGACTCCACCACCTGCCAGACCGCCTCGGGTGGGGCGTCGCCGTCGCGTTCCCGGACATCGGTGAAGACGGTGTTGCCCGCCCAGTCCGGGTCCGAGGGCAGCGGCTCGGCCGGATCGAGCGCCATCGTGGCCAGGACGTCGTCGTCCCAGGTCTGGTCCACGGTTCCGGTGCGCTGGCGTTCGATCGCCCGCCGGCAGGCCTCACGGAAGTCCGTCAGCCCCTCGGGCGGATCGGGGATCAGTGCGGCGATGTCATGTTCCTCGCTCACGGCGTCTTCGGCCATCGAGGCGGACAACGGCATGGCGATGCCCCTGGGGATCGGTGTGACGACGCCGATCCAGAATCCGGAGAGCCGCTGAGCCGGGATCGGCAGGGCATAGACCTTGCGGGGGGAGAGCCCGGCCACGTCCGCATACTCCGTCAGCATGGTCGCGAAGGACTGCGCCCTCCCGCAACCGATGTCGAAGGTGCGGTTGACCACTTCCGGCAGCGCGCAGGCGTGGGCCAAGTAGTAGAGAACGTCCCTGATGGCGATCGGCTCGATGCTGTTGGACAGCCAGCTGGGCCCGGGCATCACCGGCAGCCGTTCAGCCAGGTGGCGGATCATCTCGAAGGACACCGAGCCCGAGCCGATGATCACCCCCGCCTCGAACACCAGCGTGGGGACCTCGCCGGCGAGCAGGATGCGGGACACCTGTTCGCGGGAACGCATGTGGTCCGAGAGTTCCTCCAGCGGCTTGTCCGGGTGCAGTCCGCCCAGGAAGACGATCTGGCGGACGCCGGCCTCGGCGGCGGCCTGCGCCACGGTGCGCGCCATCGCCGCCTCTCGTTCCATGAAGTCCGGGCCAGAACCCATGGAGTGCACCAGGTACAGCACCGTGTGCACGTCCTGCATCGCCGCCCGGACCTGCTCTCCGTCCTGCAGGTCTGCCTGGGCCGTCTCCACCGACTCGGCCCACGGCCGCTGGGACAGATTCTCCACATTCCGGGCCGTGGCCCGCACCGCGAAGCCGGAGGCCAGCAGCTCGGGGATCAGCCGGCCGCCCACGTAGCCCGTGGCGCCGGTGACCAGCACACGGCGCCCGTCTCCGGCCGGAAGGGACAGCTGCAGAGGCGACAGTGGTTCGGAAGTCATAGGCCCCACCGTACGGGTCACCCTGGGAGCTGAGAACGGTTTCCGGCTGGGAGCTTCCCGTGCATGAGGCCCGGCCAGCCCGCACCCCTGTTGCGCTCCGCGCCATCTGTGTTGGACTGGCCGAACCCACCCGATGGTCCATAGACCAGTCGGATCCCCGCAACCGAGGAGGAATCATGGCTGAGCACGATCCCGTGAAGACCCTGTTGGAGAAGACCGAGAAGGCGGGCGTGGCCATGCTGGCCACCACTGATGCCGGCGGGCACATTGTCAGCCGGCCGATGGCCATCCAGGAGATCGAAGAAGACCACACCATCTGGTTCATCACCCGCATCACCACCCCGAAGGTCGAGGAGGCGAGCGCCGATCAGCCGGTCAACGTGACCGTGGCGGAGAAGGGCTTCTGGGCCTCCATCAGCGGAACCGCGACCGTGGTCAGGGACATCGAACGCAAGAAGAAGTACTGGTCCAAGACCACGGCGGCGTTCTTCGGCGAGTCCCAGCCCGAGGACTCGGACATCGTCCTGCTCAAGGTGGATCCGGACACGGGCGAGTACTGGGATTCCCCGGGACTGCCGGCCACCGCCGTGGAGGTCATCAAGGGCATGGTGAGCAAGGAGCCCGCTCACCCCGGTGAGAACACCACCGTCAACCTCTGAGCCCGCCGCCGGGGGGGGGGGGGGGGGG
>NZ_JALDXU010000021.1:0-41353 GCF_032154715.1 Citricoccus sp.
CCCCCCCCCCCCGCTCGCGGTCCTCCAGAGGACCACCACGCAGCATCACCAGCACCCGCACCACCCCTCTCGGCAGGAAGGCAGAGACCATGGCCGGCATCAGCTTCGACGGCATCGCCTCAGGACTGAACACGACCGAACTCATCGGTGCCATCCTGTCCGCCGACCGCATGCCCATCCTCCTGATGGAGGAGCGCCTGGCCGCCGGGGAGAACGAGGTCAAGGCGCTCCGCCAGCTCAACACCCTCATCGCCGGGCTGGCCACCACCACCGGTGAGATGACGGAGGGCAACGGCTTCCGCCCGGTCACCGGCAAGTCCACGGTGGACGGCGTGGGCGTCACCGTGGCTGATGGAGCCAGCCCCACCTCCCTGGACTTTGCTGTGGACGCCGTGGCCGCGCGCCACTCCGGCGTCTCCGCCCCGCTGTCCGGTTGGGACGGCTCCGACCTCGTCATCACCACCGCGGACGGCACCGAGCACAGCTTCACCGGCACCTCGCTGGGCGACCTGGCCAAGAACATCAACGCCGCCGGGGACCTCGGTCTCTCCGCCACCCTGGTCCGCGCCGGCACCGATGCCGACGGCAACGACCTGCACCGCCTGCAACTCGTCTCCATCGACACGGGGGCGAATAGCACCTTCACCGCCACGGCCGGCGGCACCGACCTCTTCGATCCCGCCAACGGCGGGGCCATCACCTCTACCGGCACCGACGCCCAGATCACGTTGTTCCCGGGAACCACCGCGGCCCAGACGGTCACGAGTTCCTCGAACACCTTCGACGATCTGGCCACCGGGATCGGCATCACGGTCTCCGCTTCCGCCGTGGGCCAGACCGCCAACGTCACAGCGCAGAACGATCCGAAGGCGGCCACCGAGAAGGCCCAGAATCTCGTCGACGAGATCAACCACATCCTCGAGACCATCAAGCTCAACACCTCGGTCACGGCCAGCACCGGAACCAGCGGCAGCGAGACCCAGGCCGGCCTCTTCGTGGGGGACTCCACGGTCCGGAACCTGCAGAGCAGCATCTTCAACGCGGCCGTGCGTCCGGCCGACGGGACCAGCCAGTCCTGGTTGGGCATCGAGCCCGACCGCAACGGCATGCTGACCTTCAACGCGGAGAAGTTCGCGGAGGCACTGGCCGCCGACCCCACCCGGGCCGCCACCGCCCTCACGGATCTCGCCGGCCGAGTCTCCACCGCCGCGGACACTTACTCGGACCAGTACGACGGCATGTTGACCAAGTCGATCGAGAACCGGGTCACGGACAACCGCCGCACCGCGGACTCCATCACGGACGCCGAACGCCGCATCGAGATGCGCGAATCCACCCTGCGCGCCCAGTTCACCGCCATGGAGATGGCCATCGCCAAGGCCAACGACCTGCAGAAGTACCTCACCGGCCAGTTCGCCATGTTCACCCAGGACAACGACTGACGGACCGGCCGTCCGACCCCAGAACCACCTCCCGTCTCATCCAGTCCCCCCGAATCCCCAGGAGCACCCATGTTGGGCACCACTCAGCGCAACCCCATCGAGGAGATGCGACGCCGCGAGCTGATGACCGCCACCCCGGCCCAGCTCACCGTCAAACTCTTCCAGCGCCTCATCCTGGACCTGCACCGCGCCGCCACGGACCTGCAGCAGGGCCAGACCGGCACGGCCAGTGGCCACCTGGTCCACGCCCAGTCGATCCTGTCCGAGTTGGATGGCACCCTCGACGTCAACGCGTGGGCCGGTGCCGCCGACCTCAAGTCGGTCTACGCGTTCTGCCTCCAGACCATCTCCGCGGCCAACCAGAACTCGGACGCCCACGCCGTGCTGCGCGCCATCGAGCTGCTGAGCCCCGTTTCCGAGGCGTTCGAACAGGCAGCCAAGACGGCATGAGCCTCACAACCCCGTTTCGCCGCAACTCCATTGCCGTGACCGCCGCGCACACCACCCGTGAGTCCGTCCTCGCGGACCTGGCCTGGGAGACCCTCGCCAACGAGCTCGAAGCCTGGCTCGACGCCGGTCACCCCGCCCCGCTGCCCGAGGAGCTCGAGGCCCGCCCCGCCGGAGCTCCGCCCGAGCATCTGCAGCGCCGCATGGCTCATCTGACCACCCGCCTCTCGGTGGCCCTGCGGGAGATGCGCACCGAGCAGGACGGTGTCGCCCAGTCCCTGAAGGCGACCGCGCGAGCCCAGCGCATGACCCAGCCGAACCGCGGCGCCACCGCCGCCTACCTGGACACCGGCGCCTGACAGCGCGCCGGAACCGGCCGGCGTCGTCCCCGCGCGCCACCTGTCACACTCCTCTTGGTTATGAGCACGGCAGACGTCGAGACACGCCGGGCCGGTCACCCACCGACGTGCTCGTCACCTGAGGACGACGGCACCTTCACGCAAAACGCGCACCCACCCCGCACCTGCCCGCATAGGGACTTCCGAGCGTCCGGACACGAAACCGGCCGCCCGCGTCCGCCGTTCTGCGCATGTCTCCTTTCCGAAGGCGAGAGACACGAGCAGGACAACGAGTGCACTCACGGGCCCGCACCCCCACACGGGCCCAGGGGAAGGGGAAACGGATGTCTGTCACGGTCAACGCGCTGGAGTCGGCGCTCGATGGGCTGGCGGCGCGCCAGCGTGCCATCGCCAACAACCTGGCCAACGTCAACACGCCGCAGTTCCAGGCGACCAGGGTCCAGTTCGAACAGCAGCTCGCCCGCTCGATCGCCGCCGGTGACGGCCACGTCACCGCCGCGGAACAACCCTCCCTCGAGCCCACCCGCCTGAACGGCAACAACGTCAACGCGGACACCGAGGTGCTCTCCAATGAGGCCACGGTGCTGAGCTACCAGTTCGCCTCCCAGGCCATCAAGTCCAAGCTCTCCGGGGTCTCCACGGCTGCGAGGACCTCCTGATGCCCAGTTTTGAAGCGATCGGCATCGCCGGCACCTCCATGTCCGCCAACCGCCGCTGGATCGACGCCACGGCGGACAACATGGCCAACATCAACACCGTCACCAGCGCGGACGGGGATGCCTTCCAGGCCCGTTACCTCGAGGTCGCCCCCGCCGGAACCGGTCAGGGCGTCCAGGTCACGAACGTGCAGTACGGGGACGCCGAGGGCCTCCTCTCCTACGAGCCCGACCACCCCGAGGCCAACGAGGACGGCTACATCCGCCGCCCGGACATCGACATGGGTGTGGAGATGGGCAACCTCATCATGGCCCAGCGCTCCTACTCCCTGGCCTCCCAGGTCGTGGACAAAGCCAAGACGGTCTATCAGGCCGGCATTGAGATCGGACGCAACTGATGCCCTTGGATTCCATCGGCTCCATCGGAGCTGTCGCGAACTTGCCAGCCATGCCCGCCGTCAACCCCACCAGCCCGACGTCGGCCGCCCTCCCCGGTGCGCTGCCCGCGGGCCCCGAGTCCGTCACCGGCGCGGCCGGCCAGCTCGGCGCCACCGCGGTCTCGGCCCCGTCCGGGGCGCAGGCCGGGTCCTTCGGGTCCCAGCTCGCCGGTCAGGTCGACTCCCTGCAGGCCCTGCAGGGCGAGCGGGACACCCTGACCCTGCAGGCCGTCACCGGCGACCTGGAGGACATCCATGAGGCCACGATCGCCGCTGCCGAGGCCTCGGCCACCATGGACCTGATGGTGGCGATGCGCAACAGCGGGCTGCAGGCCTTCAACGAGCTCATGAGAATCCAGGCGTGACCCCGTGAGCTTCAACACCGCCTCCGCCCTGCCCCCGGCACGCAAGTCCGGCCCGGCCGGCTGGTTCCAGGGAATCGGGGACAAGCTCTCCGAGATGCCCCTGGGCCAGCGCATCATCGCCTCCCTGCTGGCCGTCGCCCTCGTGGCCGGCGGCATCTTCGCCGCCCTCCAGCTCGCCAAGCCCACCCTGGCCCCCCTGTTCACCGGGCTGTCCTCCACCGACGCAGCCGCCGTGGTGGAGCAGCTGAACTCCGCCGGCGTGGAATACGAGCTCCAGGACGGCGGGACCACCATCCTGGTGCCGGACGAGGCCGTCTACGACCAGCGTCTGTCCGCGGCCGCAGCCGGGCTGCCGTCCGGCGGTGGCACCGGCTACAACCTGCTCGACGAGGTCGGCATCACCTCCTCCGAGTTCCAGCAGGACACCACCTACAAGCGCGCCCTGGAGGGCGAGCTGGCCGCGACCATCGGCCAGATGGACGGGGTGGATCAGGCCTCGGTCAAGCTCGCGATGCCGGAGGAGACCGTCTTCGCCTCGGAACAGGGAACGCCCACGGCCTCCGTGTTCGTCTCCAGCCCCCGGGGCGACCTGAACAATCAGCAGGTGCAGGCGATCGTCCACCTGGCCTCGGCCTCCGTGGAGGGCATGGAGCCCACCGACGTGGCCGTCGTCGACTCCACCGGCAAGGTCCTCTCCGCCGTCGGCGAGGGACTCGTGGACCTGTCCGGTGGGGACGGGGAGCGCTCCGCCGCCGTCACCGCCAATGTGCAGAAGGTGCTGGACAACCTGGTGGGGGCGGGAAACTCGACCGTTGCCGCCACCGTGGCCACCACCCGGTCCACCTCCGAGACCGTGTCCGAGGAGTTCGCCACCCCCGAGGGCGGTGTCCAGGCCCTCACCGAGCAGACGGCCAGCGAGGACTACACCGGCGGCGGTGCCCCGGCCGGCACCGGCGTGCTCGGGCCGGACAACGTGGCCAACACGGACGCGAACACCGCCGGTTCCGGGGAGTTCACCTCCGAGTCCGACTCCCGGACCAACGCCGTGGACAAGACCACCACCTCCACCACGACGCCGGCCGGTGACGTCGAGCGCCAGACGGTCGCCGTGGCAGTGGACGCGGCCGCCGCCGGCGGCCTGACCACCGAGCAGATCACCGGACTGGTGTCCACCGCGGCCGGGCTCGACGAGGCCCGCGGGGACACGGTCACCGTGGAGGTCATCCCGTTCTCCACCGCCGGTGCCGCCGAGGCCCAGCAGGCGATAGAGGCCGCCGAGGCGGCAGAGGCGGCCGCCGCCCAGGACGCGCTGATCCGGGACGTGATCCTCTATGGCATCGTCGCCGCGGTGCTGCTGGTCGGCTTCGTGGTGTGGATGATCCTGCGCCGCCGCCGGACCGTGGAGACCCTCGAGGACCTCGGTGAGACCGCGCCGGCACCGGCCATGCTGGACCGTTCCACCGGTCCGGACACCGGCCAGATGCCCGTGATCGTGCCTGAGCCGCCCACCCAGGCCCTGTCCGCGCTGCCGCCGCTCCCGGTGGTGCCCGCCCCACTGCCGGAGGGCCCCAGTGCCGCACAGAAGGTGCACCACGCCGCCCAGACGGACCCGGCGAAGACCGCCGAGATGATGCGGGCCATGATGGAAGCGAAGGAGCTGGCATGAAGGACGTCAAGCTGACCGGCGTACAGAAGGTCGCCGTGCTCCTGATGGACCTGGACCCCGTGGTCGCCTCCGAGGTGATGTCCCACTTCAACGAGGACGAGGCCCAGGAGGTCTCCGCGGAGATCATGCGCATGAAGAGCGCCGATCCGGACACCGTGGACTTCGTCATGGCGGAGCTGGCCACCATGGTCGACTCCGGCCGGACGCCGGCCCGGGGTGGGGCCAACCTCGCCCGCCGGCTCATCTCCGGTGCCTTCGGCGAGGACAAGGCCGGGGACGTCATGGAACGCGCGGCCGGCGTGCTGGCCGGCAAGGCCTTCGAGTTCCTGGACACCATGGACGCCACCCAGATCCTCGCGCTCATCCACGAGGAGACCCCGCAGATCCAGGCCGTGGTGCTCTCCAACCTGGACCCGCGCACGGCCTCGGCCGTGCTCTCCGGACTGGACGAGCCGGTCCGCAACGGGGTGGCCTTCCGCATCGCCACCATGGGCACCCCCAGCACCGAGGCCGTGCGCGTCACCGCTGAGATCCTCAAGTCCCGCGTCTCCTCGGTGGCCACCGCCCGTGAACAGGCCGCCATCGGCGGCGTGCAGTCCCTCGTGGAGATCGTCAACCGGGCGGACAGCGCCACCGAACGGGGGGTCCTGGAGTACATGGCCGCCACCGACCCGGAGCTCGGCGCCGAGGTGCGGAACCTCATGTTCACCTTCGCCGACCTCCTGCGGCTGGAGGACCACTCCCTGCAGATGGTGTTGCGTTCCATCCGCATGGATGTGCTGGCCCGGGCGCTGCGTGGCGCGAACCCCGCCCTGGAACAGAAGATCCGGCGGAACATGTCCTCACGCAACGTGGTGGCCCTCAACGAGGAGTCCTCCGCCGTCTCCAAGCTGCGCACCTCGGAAGTCGAGGAGGCCCGTGGCGAGGTGGTCCGCGAGGTCCGTGCCCTGGAGGCCGCCGGCGAGCTGGACCTCTCGAAGCAGGAGGAGGACGAGTATGTCTGAGTCACTCGCGGCCCCACGCCCGGATCTCGGGCACCACACCGGGCTCCGGTCCCTGCGTATCTCCGAGTACCACGCGGCCCCCGTGTCCGTGGTCTCCTCACCCGTGGTGGACGCCGCCGTGATCGAGGGGCGTTCCCGCGGTTACGTGGACGGCCTCCAAGCCGCCCAGGGCCACGCCGACGCCCTCGAGGCCACCCGCCAGGCCGAGCACGAACGGCTGATGCGCACCACCACCGAGCGGACCGAACAGGCCCTGGCCTCGCTGGGGCACGCCGCCGCCCAGCTCACCGCCTCCATGGTGCATGCCCTGGACGCGGCCGAGGACGCCGTCTTCGGCATCGCCTGCCAGGTCGCCGAGATCATCCTCGACGCGGAACTCTCCGAGGCCTCCGTGGCCGTCCGCTCCACCATTCACCGTGCCCTGACCGCCAGGACGCCCTCCCCGGTGCACACCATCCGCCTGCACCCCGACGCCGTGCGCGCGGCGACCACCGCCGCTTCGGTGCCGGCCGGCGTCGAGCTGGTGGCCGATCCGGGCCTGCAGCCCGGCGGGGCCGTGGCCGTGTACCGGGACGGCTGGCTCGAGGCGGGGGTGGAGGACGCCCTGACGCGCGTCCGCAGCTACGCGTCCGAGGTGCGCCATGACGGTGAGGCAGACCGATGACCGTCACCCTCTCCACCGCGGAACTGACCGCGCACCTGGACCGCCACGTCGCCTCGATCCGCCGCCTGGCCGCCCCGGTGGCCTACGGGACCGTCGTCTCCTCGCAGGGACTGCGCGCCACCATCGGCGGGCTCGCGGTCGCCGTCGGGGACGTGGTGTCCGTGGGCGAGGGCCCGGACGGTCTCGGCGGTGTGGAAGCTGAGGTGGTGGCCGTGAACCGCACCGAGGCCACCGTGATGCCGCTCGCCGACGGCTGGGCCCCCTTCGCCGGCACTCCCGTGGCACGCTCGCACCGCGGGGGACAGGTCCCCGTGGGCGACGGGCTCATCGGCCGCGTCATCGACGGCCTCGGCCGGCCGATCGACGGCAAGGGGCCCCTCACCGGGGTCCGGTCCGTCCCCGTGCAGAACTCGGCCCCGAAGGCCCTGGACCGCGCCCCCGTGAACGCACAGATCAGCACCGGGGTGCGCGCCGTGGACACCTTCACCGCACTGGGACGCGGCCAGCGGATCGGTCTGTTCGCCGGCTCCGGCGTGGGCAAGTCATCCCTGCTGTCCATGATCGCCCGCGGCACGGACGCCGAGGTCTCCGTGATCGCCCTCGTGGGCGAACGCGGTCGCGAGGTGCGCGGATTCCTCGAGGACGATCTCGGCCCGGAGGGTCTGGCCCGGTCGGTGGTGGTGGTGGCCACCGGAGACGAACCGGCCATGATGCGCCGCAAGGCCGCCTTCACCGCCACCCGGATCGCCGAGCAGTTCCGGGACGAGGGCCGTCACGCCGTGCTGATGATGGACTCGCTGACCCGCGTGGCCATGGCCCAGCGTGAGATCGGGCTGTCCGCGGGGGAGCCGCCGGCCACCCGGGGCTACCCGCCGTCCACGTTCTCCCTGCTGGCCCAGCTGCTGGAGCGCGCCGGCACGGACCGGTCCGGCTCCGTCACCGGCATCTACACCGTGCTGGTGGACGGTGACGACCACAACGACCCGGTGGCCGACTCCGCCCGCTCCATCCTGGACGGTCACCTCGTGCTGGACCGGGCCCTGGCGGTGTCTGGGCACTTCCCGTCCATCGACGTCCTGGCATCCATCTCCCGTGTGGCCTCGGCGGTGACCGGCCCCGCGGACAAGATGAACATCACCTCGGTCCGCCGGGCCATGGCCGAGCAGCGGGACGTGCAGGACCTGGTGGACGTGGGCGCCTACGTCCCCGGCAACCGGCCCCTGGCCGACGCCGCCCTGGCCGCCCAGGACGAGATCAACGGGTTCCTGCGCCAGGACATGGACGACTCCACCCCCCTGACCGAGGCCTGGGCCCGGCTGGGACGGCTCGCCGCGGTGCTCGGCGCCGAGCCCGCCGGGAGGGACGCCTGATGGCCGCCTTCAAGCTCTCCTCCCTGCTCAAAGTGCGCCGCATCCAGGAGGACCAGGCCGCGGCCGGGCTGCACCAGGCCCGGGTCACGGCCCGCGGCGTGCAACGCCGGGCCGCCGATGAGCGGGAACTGCTCGAGGACCTCGGCGGGCAGAGCGTGCTGGCCGCCGCCGGCATCGCCCGGGCGAGCGCCGCCCGTCAGCTCTCCGAGATCAGGGCCGCCCAGCAGGTGGCCGACGGTGAGGTGGATGCCGCGGAGACGGCCCTCATGCTCGCCCGGCAGGCCCGCCGCAGCGCCGAACTGCTCAAAGAACGCCACGACGCCACCCTGCGGGCGCTCGACGCCCGCGCCGAGCAGCAGATGCTCGACGAACTCGTCTCGGCCCAGCATCACCGCGACCGCGATGAGCATCATGAGACGGACCATGACGTGAAGGAGGAGGAGTCCTGATGCCACTGGCCGCCATTGAAGCGCGCATGGCGCAGATCGAGTCGAGCCTCCAGGCACTGTCTCCGCAACGGTCCCTCGCCGTCGGCGCCGGCCTGCCTGGCGGGGCCACCACGGCCGGCGTGAGCGGTGCGGGCGGAATCATCGGATCCACCACGGGAGGCCTCCCTGGAGCCGGCACCGCGGCGGCCACGGACGGCTTCTCCGCGGCGCTCGAGGAGGCCCTCGGCACCGCCACGGGCTCGGACGCCCCGTCCGCTGCCGACGCCGCCTCGTCCGCCGACGCCACCGGCTCGGCCGGCGCCTCCAGGGGCACCGCCGCCGGCACCGCCTTCGGTGCCAGCATCGTCGAGACCGCCGAGAAGTACCTCGGGACCCCCTACGTGTGGGGCGGCAACTCCCCGTCGCAGGGCTTCGACTGCTCCGGCCTGGTCAAGTACGTCATGAAGGAGCTCGGCGTGGACATGCCCCGCGTCGCACGGGCCCAGGCCAAGGTCGGCACCGAGGTCACCTCACTCGCCGAGGCCCAGCCCGGTGACCTGCTCGGCATGCGCAATGGCAGTCACATCGCCATCTACCTCGGGGACAACAAGATCCTGCACGCGCCACAGCCCGGGGAGAACGTGTCCATCCGTTCCCTGTTCTCGTGGGATGACATCGACACCATCCGCCGCGTGGCTCCCGCCGGCGGATCGGGCTCCGCCTCCCAGTCCGGCTCCACGCGCGCCGCCTTCGAACAGCTGGCAGGTGCCTCGGCATGATCGGCTCACCGTTGAACTCACTCACCCCCGGCCCGACGCCGGATCCGTCCCGCTCGCTGTCCGGTGCCGGCTCCAGCTCCTCCGGTTCCCGCTCCGGCGGTGCCGGTTCCGCAGGCTCGGCCGGCGCTGGCGCCTCCGGGCCCCGCTTCGCGGACCACCTGCGCGACGCCTCCGGCAGCACGGCCGACGGGACTTCCGACGGAGCCGGTGAGGGCAACGACGCCACCTCCGTCCTGCCTCCGGGCTACACGCCGGAGCGCGCAGCCCGCGAGTATTCCCGGCCCATCTCCCTGGACGGAGTGCGTTCCGCGGAGGACACCGGCCCGGGACAGGCCGGCCAGGCCGGCGCGCCTGCCGGGGCCGGCATGGAGAGCAGCGCCGAAGCCAGCGTTGACGCCACAGCAGCACCGGTCCACGCCGTCGTGCCGGAATCCTCCGATGCCGATGCCGATGCCGATGCCGTTGCCGAGGCCGGTACCGGTGTGGCCGGGTCCGCCGCCGCCAGCGTGGGCCACTCTGACACCACCGTCGCCGGTTACCCCGGTGCGGCTGGCATGGGCAGGCCCGGAACCACCGGGATCGCGGGCGGTACTGCGGCGGGGGCAGAGTCCGTCCCCAATGCCACCCCCACGTCCGCGGGGCCCGGTGCGGCCACGGTGGCGAACACCGTCATCGTCACCGGCAACCAGACTCTCTCCAGCACGGTGTTCAATCCGCTGCAGAACCCGGCCCACGCGTCCCAGCCGTCGGCGGTGCACACCTCGGGGTCCCACGTCTCCTCCTCGTCGTTCTCGTTGACCGGGATGACGGCGACAGGACTGGCTCCCGCGGCCGGCACCAGCACTGGAGTCTCGAACGCCACCGCCGGAGCGTCGGCGGCCACCGCGGCCACCGGAAGCGCCGTCAACCCCATCGCTGGCACCGCCCACCCCACCGCGCAGGCCGCGGCCGCCACCATCCCGGCCGCTGCGGGCGCCCCGGCCGCCGTCGTGGTGCCCGCTCCCTCTTCCGCGGGGGCCACTCCGGCCCCGGCCGTGCGCGCATGGACCGTCCAGCAGCTCGCCACCCCCGTGGTGCAGGCCGCCGGACGGGCGGTCAGCCTGCCGAACGGCACCCACCTGGCCACGGTCCGGATCAGTCCCGAGGCCCTCGGCCCGGTGACCATCGAGGCCACCAGCCGGGACGGCGTCGTGCGCCTGGAGATGACGGCGGCCACCGAGGCAGGGCGGGAGAACCTGCGTGCCGTCCTCGGTGAATTGCGCCGGGAACTGGCCGGAGCCCAGGCGGGCGCGACCCTGGACCTGTCCGGTGGTTCCTCCGGGCACCGCGATGCGAACGCCGCCGGACCGGGCGCTGGGCCGCCCCCCGGGGGCCGCGGCGGCGACGGGAAGGACCAGGAGGGCGACGGCGTCGGGAACACCCACGGCGGGGCCACCGCCGCCGGTGCCGATCCCGCAGAACGTCCCACCGCCAGCACCGGGCGGGATGACGGGACGGGCGGGCTCGATGTCTACGCCTGAACCCGATCCCGGCGCATAGGGATACCGGACCATGCCGGGCCACCGCACCCACACGCGGTCCAGGGCGGCACACCGCACGCGAACCGAACACCGGATCGACCACCGAATCGACCACCGAACCGAAGGAGCCACGGATGCCAGACCCGATCACCCCGGCAGCCACCGGCAAACCCACCGTCACCCTGGATGCCGCCCGCCAGGCGCGCGAGGCCGCCACCGGGCCGGCCCAAGAGATGAACGAAGAGGTGTTCCTCAAGCTGCTGGTGACGCAGCTGCAGAACCAGGACCCGTCCTCGCCCATGGACACCAACCAGATGGTGTCCCAGGCCGCGCAGCTGTCCATGACCGAGACCCTCAACGGCATCTCCAAGACCCTGCAGACCCAGACCGCCGCCAGCTCCATGTCCACGGCCGCCGCCCTGATCGGCCAGGACGTCGAGTGGATGGATGCCAGTACCGGGGAGCTCTCCACCGGCACCGTGACCGGCGCCCTGTTCCAGAACGGGGAGACCCGGCTGGAGATCGAGGGATCCGAGACCACCGTGGCGCTGGCGCAGATCAGCGCACTCGGGGCCAAGCCCACCACCACCGACGACTAGACACCCCGACCCCCACCACGCATCAGACCAGCACCCACCCCGGCATCAACCCCGGAACCACATCAGGAAGGCACCACCATGCTCCGTTCACTGAACACCGGCGTCTCCGGCATGAGTGCGCACCAGCAGATGCTGGATGTCACCGCCAACAACATCGCCAACGTCAACACCGCCGGCTACAAGGCCGCCACCGTCACCTTCCAGGACACCCTGTCCCAGATGGCTCAGAACGCCGGCGCCCCGGGCACCGGACTCGGTGGCACCAACCCCGCCCAGGTGGGTCTCGGTGTGCGCACCGCCGCCATCACCACCGACCACGGCGTCGGCTCCATGATGTCCACTGGCAAGGCCACGGACCTGATGATCGGCGGCGAGGGCTACTTCGTGGTCTCCAAGGGCGGTGAGCAGCTCTACACCCGCGCCGGATCCTTCAGCCTGGACGCCGCGGGCAACCTGGTGACCCCGGACGGCGCGCGGCTCAACGGCTGGGCGGCCGGTCCCAACGGCACCGTCCAGGCCGGTGGCCCCGCTGTGCCGCTGAGCATCGACGCCCTGGCCACCTCGCCGGCCCGTGCCACCACCTCCGCGGAGATGGGTGGCAACCTGCCCAACGAGGCCGAGGTGGGGGACACCCGCGTGCGTGAGGTGACCGTGCGCGACGGTGCCGGCAACCCGCGTTCGCTGACCCTGACCTTCACCCGCACCGCCGGCGGATGGGGTGTCTCCGGCCAGGACGCCAACGGCGCCACCGGCACCGGCACCGTCGCCTTCAACGCCCAGGGCCAGCAGACCGGCACCAGCTCACTGAACGTCGGCGGGATCACCGTGGACCTGTCCGCGCTGACCGGGTACGCCGGCATGGACACCTCCGCCTTCACGGGCCAGGACGGCGCCTCCGCCGGCACCATCGTGGGCTTCTCCATCGCCCAGGACGGCACCATCAACGGCACCTTCTCCAATGGCGACCTGCGCGCCGTGGGTCAGGTGGCCACCGCCTCCTTCGCCAACCCCGCCGGTCTGGAGAAGGCCGGCTCCTCCGCCTTCCGCGCCACCACCAACTCCGGCGAGGCCACCCTCGGCACCCCCGGAGAGGACGGCTTCGGCGCCCTGGCCGCCGGCACCCTGGAGGGCTCCAACACGGATCTGTCCAAGGAATTCACCAACCTGATCATGGCCCAGCGCGGCTTCCAGGCCTCAGCCCGGATCGTGACCACCTCGGACGAGGTCCTGTCCGAGCTGACCAACCTGAAGCGCTGATCATCCCCGTCCGGGCGCCGGTGAAAAATCGGTGCCCGGCGGACCGATGACAACGGTGGGCCAACAGACGGACAGACGGAAAGGAAGGGGTGACCATGATCCTCTTGACGACCCTGCGGGGCGACCGGTTCGGGCTGAACCCCGACCTCGTGGAGGAGTTGCGCGCCAACGGCGCCAACTGTGTGGTCACCATGATCACCGGCCGGTCCTTCACCGCGGCCGAGGACATCGACACGGTCCACGAGATCCTCCACGACCATCGGGTGGGTCTGCTGCGCGCCGCCTCCCACCCGCCCGGAGAATCCCGCGAGCGGCCCGGCCGCCCGGAGCACTCCCGGCATCACCCGGACCACCCCGACTACCTCACGCCCGTCCCCGACAAGGAGCACTGAGCCGTGGACCCCTTGATGATCATCGGCATCATCGCCGCCTTCGCCTCCCTCTTCGTCATGGTGATCATGGAGGGCGGTTCCATCTCATCCCTGTTCATCGTGGCCCCCATGATCATCGTGTTCGGCGGCACCATCGCCGTCTCGCTGATGGGAACCACCCTGGGAGACCTGAAGAACGTCGGCAAGGTCTTCGGCTGGGCCTTCAAGGGCCGGGTCCGCCCGCCGCGGGAGGTGATCGAGGAGATCTCCTCCCTCTCCGCCAAGGCCCGCGGCGGCTCCCTGCTGGAGCTGGAGGCCGAGGCGGAGAAGACCGAGGACCCGCTCATCCGCTCGGCCATCACCGGGCTGGCGGACGGGTTGGACTCCGATGCCCTCGGAGATCTGCTCGAGGCCCAGAAGAACACCCGGCGTGACGAGGTCATGTCCGTGTCCAACTGGTTCTCCCAGATGGGCGGCTATGCCCCGACCATCGGCATCGTGGGCACCGTGGCCTCGCTGATCCACGTCATGGAGAACCTGGCGGAGCCGGAGAACATCGGCCACATGATCGCCGCCGCGTTCGTGGCCACCCTGTGGGGCCTGCTCACCGCCAACTTCTTCTGGCATCCGATCGCGACCCGCATCCGGCGGCTGTGCGAGCTCGAGCAGTCCAACCTGGAGCTCGTGGTGGAGGGCGCGCTGGCCATCCAGTCCGGCCTGAACTCCACCGCCCTCAACGACCGCCTGCACGCCCTGGTCCCGGATTTCCGGCTCGCCCAGGGTGGCAGGGGCAAGGGCAAGGACACAGCGGACGACGACGGCGCCGCCGGTTCCAGCTCCACGCACCTCGGCACCGGCTCGACCGGCGGCAAGGGCAAGTCCGGCAAATCCGGGAAATCCAAGGCCGCGTAGATGTCCCGCCGACGCAAGGGCAAGGGGGCGCCCCATGCCCCCGAGATGGATGAACGCTGGGCCGTGTCCTACCTGGACATGATGACCGTCCTGTTCCTGACTTTCGTGGTGCTGTTCTCCATGTCCTCGATCGACGCGGGCAAGTACGAACAGCTCAAGAACTCCCTCGCCCAGGGATTCGGCCAGGAGGAGACGGAGCTGAACGACCTCAACTCCGGGATCGACGCGTTGGAGCCCGGCCCCGAGGCCGTGGACGCCGTGGAGTCCTCCGGCGAGGTGGCCGAACCCCAGCCCCCGCAGACAGCAGCGGAGAAGCTCGAGGACATCCAGGCCGGCGTGCAGGCCAACCTCACGCGCACCGGCCAGGAATCCACCGTGGAGTTCACCCACGTGAACGGCGCCCTGGTGATCCGCATCCTCTCCGGAGAGACGATGTTCACTCCGGATGACGCGAGCCTGTCCGACTCCGCCACCGAACTGCTGGCCGGGATCACCCCGGTGATCGAGGCTGAGGGAGGAAGCGTGACCGTGGAGGGCCATGCCGACTACCGCCAGCCGCTGAACTATGAGACCAACTGGGAGCTCTCGGCCGACCGCGCGGTGCAGGTGGTGCGGCACATGGTGGACGCCCAGGGCTTCTCGGGGGAGAAGGCCTCGGCCACCGGGTTCGGGTCCACCCGGCCGATCGAGGGGCAGCGGGACATGCTGGACCGGAATCGGCGCGTGGACATCGTGGTGCAGACACAGGACGACGCGGGCGCCGGCGCCTCCGGCGCGGCGGCGCCGGAAGATCCGGACAGCGACGAAACGTGACGGCCGGCCTCCGGACCTCGGCATAGGGACCTGCGAGAACACGCAGCAACCCACCGACGAGGAGGCACCGATGGGCCTAGAGGACCTCAGCGCGGACGACATCATCGACCCGCTGACCGGCCAGTCCGTCTCCGCCGGTGAGATGGCGGCGTCCGCGCACTATCTTCCCTACGACTTCCAGCGTCCCACCACGCTGGCGCGCGAGCATTCACGCATCCTCGACGTGGCCTGTGACACCTTCGCCCGCCAGTGGTCCTCCCAGATGACCACCCGGCTGCGCACCAAGACCGCGGTGACCCCCGTGCTCACGGTGCTGGCCACCTATGACACCTACACCGCCTCGCTGCCGGCCACGACCTGCATGATGCTGCTGCACTTCGCCGGCACCGAGACCCGGGGGATCGTGCAGATGCCGATCGAGACGGCTGCCGACTGGGTGTCCCGCATGCTCGGTTCCGATGGAGAGTCACTGCCTGCCCACCGCGATCTCACCGGCACCGAGATCGGCGTCCTCCGCCGCACCATGTCCGGGGTCATGGAGGACCTGGCCTACTCCTTCACCGGCGTGCTGGACGCGGCGCCCGTGTTGGAACTGGGTGTGCACTACAACCCCGGTTTCGTCCAGGCCGCCGCGCCCACGGACCTGATGATCGTGGCGGCCTTCGTGGTGACCACCGGATCCGGGGCCCCGGAGAGCTTCACCCTGACCCTGCCCGCGGACATCATCCTGCCCCGGCTGGGCTCCTCCAATCCCGTGGACACGGACCAGGACGCCCCGCGGCTGGCCATGGAACAGCTCACCGCCACGCCCGTGGAGGTCCGCCTGGAGACCAATGCCCTCACGATCAACTCCATGGACCTGCTGAAGCTGGCCGTGGGGGACATCCTGCCCCTGACCCACACCTCGAACCGCCCCTTCAACCTCACCGTGGACGGGCAGCACCTGGCCACCGCCGTGGACGTGGTGGACGGATCCCGCAAGTACATGAAGATCGTTGAAACGGAGTTGGACCAGTGACCGAAGCGAACGCCGCGCTGCCGCGCATGGACACCGTCACCAAGATCGTGTCCGCCACCGCCGCCGCCCTGCCGCTGGCCGGACAGATCGAGACCCGCACCGCCACCACGGCCGATCAGCTGCCCGCCACCAGCCGGCCGCTGGTCTTCCGATCCGTCGGCTGGCCCGGCTCCGTGGTCATCGGACTGACGGCCGCCGCCCAGCTGCCGGACCTCGTGGCGGACGACCCCGGCTCGGCCCTCAAGCCTGCCGTGGACTCCGGCCTGTCCACCGCCGGCGCCGTGGGCCCGTCCTCCGTGGAGCCCGCCCTCGCCGGCACCAACCCCTTCACCGCCTCCCTGGGCGAGTCCGCACCGCAGCTGTTCGTGGTGACCGTGGACGGGGCCGATGCCCTGGTGCTGGCCATCCGCGAGGGCGCCACCTACGAGCGCCCCTCCCGGAACACCACGGTGGACGAGGACTTCCTGCGCAACGTCCACCGCATCCGCGGCGTGGACATGGAGTTGTCCGTGGTCATCGGCCGCACCACCCTGACGGTGGCCGAGCTGCTGCGCATCAAGCCCGGCCAGGTCCTCGAACTGGACCGTGCGGCCGGCGCCCCGGCGGACGTGCTGGTCAACGGCCGTCTACTGGCCTCCGGGGAGGTCGTGGTCCAGGATCTGGACTTCGCCGTGAAGATCACCTCCATCCGGGACGAGAACGCCGAGGTCCTGGGCTGACATGGGTTTCGGCCAGATCCTGCAGGTGGCGCTGTCCCTGGGCATCGTCGCCCTGGCGCTCTACCTCTCCGCCCGGGGGGCCCGGCGCCGTTTCGGCGCCGGAGGCGAGGACGCGCTCCGTGTGATCTCGCGCCAGTCGGTGTCCCGGACGCAGAACCTGGTCGTCGTGGAAACCAACGGACACCGCCACCTCGTGGCCCTCACCGACGGCGGCGCGCACACCGTCGAGACCTGGGACGCTCCCGCGCCGGAGGCCCAGTCCGTGGCGGGCGGCCTCTCCGCGCGCCGCGAACCGATCGCACGCCGTGAGTCCGCGGCGCACCGTGATGCGGCCGGTGCCGGTGGATTCGCCGCCACCCTGTCCGCGCTGACCGCCGGCACCCAGTGGTCCGGACTGGGCCGCAAGTCCTCGTCCTCCGAGGGCACCCGGCCGTGAACCACTCCGTCTCCCGGGCGCCCCGAGCGCTCCCGGTGCTGGCCGGCGTGCTGCTGGCCGTCGTCGGGCTCTGGCTTCTGGCGGTGCTCACCGCGGCACCGGCCGCCGCGGACACGCTGGACCCGGCCCCGGACGGGACCGGCGGCACGGACGGTGGCACCGGCCAGGGCCTGAACATCGAGATCAACGGACCCGACGGCGAACCCTCCTCCTCGGTGCTGACCCTGCTGGGCATCGGCGTGCTCATGGTGGCCCCGTCCCTGGTGCTGATGTGTACCTCGTTCACCAAGGTCTTCGTGGTGCTGGCCATGACCCGCAACGCGCTCGGGCTGAACACCACCCCGCCCACGCAGGTGCTCGCCGGAATCGCCCTGATCCTGACCATCTTCATCATGCAGCCGGTGATCTCCGAGGTGATCGACGTGGCCATCACCCCCTATGCGGACGGCCAGATCGTGTTCACGGAGGCCGTCGAGGCGGCCCAGGTGCCGTTGCGCGAGTGGATGCTGCCGCTCACCCGCGAGGAGGACATCGCCCTGATGACCCGCTCGGCCGACCTGGAGAACCCCGCCACCCCCGCCGACACCCCGCTGGCCACCCTGGTGCCCGCGTTCGTCATCTCCGAGCTGCGCGCCGCGTTCATCATCGGCTTCGTGATCTTCGTGCCGTTCCTCATCATCGACCTCGTGGTGTCCTCGGCGCTGATGTCCATGGGCATGATGATGCTCCCGCCGGTCATGGTGTCCCTGCCGTTCAAGATCCTGCTGTTCGTCCTCGTGGACGGGTGGGGACTCATCATCAGTTCCCTCGTGGGCACGTACAACGGGGCGGGGGGCTGAGATGGACCAGAACGCCGTCGTCGATCTCGGGGTGCAGGCCCTGCTGATGGCCGCCAAGCTGTCCGCACCGGTGCTGATCACCGCCCTCGCGGTGGGCCTGCTCATCGGCCTGCTGCAGTCCGCCACCCAGGTGCAGGAGATCACCCTGTCCTTCGTGCCCAAGGCGATCGCCGTCGCGGTGGTTCTGGCGCTGTCCGGGTACTGGATGATCCAGGAGATGGTCACGTTCACCCAGTGGTGTTTTGAGCAAATACCGAATCTGATCAACGGCTAGCGGGGGCCCTCATGGACGTCACCCTCGACCCGGCGTGGCTGCAGGCGTACCTCCTGGTGCTGCTGCGGACCACGCTGTTCATCGCCATCGCCCCACCCTTCTCCAACTCCTCCTTCCCGTGGCGCATCAAAGGGCTCGTGGCCTTGGGACTCGCCCTGCCCTTCGCCGGCCGGGTGGATGTTCCCGACGGCGGCCTGGACACCGGGGCGCTGCTGGCCGCCGGTACCGCGGAGGCGGCCACCGGGGCGGTGCTCGGCGTGCTCGTGATGGTGGCGTTCGCCGCGGTGGCGTCCGCCGGCTCCCTCATCGACCTGGCCTCCGGCTTCCAGATGGCCACCGTCTACGACCCGGGATCGATGGTCAACGGCGCCCAGTTCACCCGGCTGTTCCAGAACGGGATGATCGCGATGATGCTGGCCTCGGGCGCCCACATCCCGCTGTTCCTCGGCCTCGGCACCTCCTTCGACGCGATCGCCCTGGGGGAGCTGCCGGACATGTCCTCGGCGTCCGCTGCCGTCGCGGCCGCCTTCACCGGGATGTTCGCCGCCGCCGCCCAGATCGCGGCGCCGCTGATCGCGGTGCTGTTCCTGGCCGACGTCGGCCTCGGGCTGCTGACCCGGGTGGCGCCCACGCTGAACGCCTTCTCCCTGGGCTTCCCGCTGAAGATCCTGGTGACGCTGGCCTTTGGCGGCATGGTGTTCGCGGCGCTGCCGATGGCGCTGGACCAGTTGACCGACTCCGCCGTGGAGCTGATCCAGCAGGTGCTGCGGTGAGGGCTTCGTGAGTTCCGAGACCGGTGAGCGCACCGAGCAGGCGTCCGACCGGCAGATGCGCGAGGTCCGCAAGAAGGGCAAGCTCGGCCGTTCCACGGATGTCTCCGCGTGGGTGGTGGTGGGCGCCGTGGCGGTGATGGTCCCCATGACGATCCTCGCCGCGCAGGGCGCCGCCACGGATTCGCTGTTCCAGATCACCCGGGCCGCCCAATCGGGCGACCCGCAGGTGGCGCTGCAGGTGCTGGCGCAGGCCGGCGGGGCGCTGGGGGCCTCGATCCTGCCGCTCATGGCCGTGGCGATGCTGGCCGCGGTGGCCACACCGTTCCTCCAGGGGCCCGTGACATTCCGGTCCCTGGCCCCCAAGTTCGACCACTTCAACCCGGTGTCCGCCGCCCAGAAGATCCTCGGTCCCCAGGCGTGGTGGAACGCGGCGAAGGCCCTGGCGAAGTCGGCGGCGGTGGGCCTGCTCATGTACTGGGTGATCCAGGCCGTGGCCACCGGGCTGATGGGGGCGGGACTGCTGCCGCTGGAGGCCGTGACGTCGGTGGTGTCCACCGCCGCGCTGCAATTGCTGTGGTTCTCCGTGCTGGCCGGCCTGGTCATGGCCGCCGCGGACGTGTTCGTGGTCGCCAAGCGGAACCGCAAGCAGACGAAGGTGACCAAGGATGAGGCCAAGCGGGAGCACAAGAGTTCCGAGGGCGATCCGCTGGTGAAGTCGCAGCGGCGCTCGCGGCAGCTGTCCATGTCCCGCAACCGGATGATCTCCGATGTCTCCACCGCCGATGCCGTGGTGGTCAACCCCGTGCACGTGGCCGTGGCCCTGCGGTACAAGGCTGGCGACGCGGCCCCCGTGGTGGTGGCCGCCGGGAAAGGTGAGATGGCCGCGCGCATCCGTGAACGTGCGGTGGACGCCGAGGTCCCGCTGGTCAAGAACATCGAGTTGGCCTGGATGATGCACGACCACTGCCGGGTCGGCGCACCGGTGCCCGCCGAGCTGTACGGGGCGGTGGCCGTGGTCATCGCCTTCACCCTGAAGCTGGACGCCAAGCTGATGCGCCGGCGGCGGGGCCGCATCCACGATCTGGGGGACCTCCACCTCCCGGAGTTCAACTGAGGAGTTCAACTGAGTAGCACGAATTGGCCCTCGGCCCCGGGTCTCGGGGCCAATTCGTGCGACCTGGTTGGAGGAGAGCAGGTGGAGGAGATCAGGTGCCGGCGGTGAAGGGCACCCATGAGGTCTGCTGCTGCTGGCGCTCGACGGCTGTGGTCAGCCGGTAGCCGAAGGCATGCCACCCCTGGCGGGTGAAGACCGCGGAATCAACTCGGATGGGTTCCCAGCCACGCGCCCGGATCTGCTCATCACGATTCAGGTCCGATCTGTACTGCTTCTCGAGGGTGAAATGGTGCTTGCCCTCGTACTGAAGACTGATCCGCCACTGCAGCAGGGCCAGGTCGACATCACATTCCCAGCCGTCGGCAAAGCGGATCCGGGGGTTGACTGCGGGCTCGTCCCAGCCGCCCTCGACCATCTTCAACCTGAGCCGTGACTCCGGCTCGGAGTCGACCCGTTCACGGAGCAGGTCCACCGCCAGGCGCAGTTTCCTGATGCCCGGCGATCCTTTGCGCCGGCCCAGGACATCGAGGATGGAGTCCTTGGTGGCCAGGGGGTTGGTACCGATGAATGTCGCGGGTCGGGGGAATCCGTCGCCACGCTGCAGGAGGGCATCACCGGCCGCGACCAATTCGTCCACGGTCAGCCGCTGCGAGGCCAGATCGACCCAGGTCCATTCTGGCGAGGTGATGCGGTAGCCGTCCACGCCCCTCACGTCACGGGCACCGGGGCGGATGAAATGCCCCACCGTTCCCTGGTACCGGGGGATCCCCGCCCGGCACCGGACGCGGGACAGATGGATTCGCGTGGTCTGCATCCTCCACGGCAACCACATTCCCCACGTCTCGGCGGCGGTCTGGTGGCTGATCACGAGGGACGGGTCCTGCCGGGAGAGTGTCCGCGCATACTCGGAATTGCTGAAGCGCGCCATAGCCTCTTCCGCGCCCGGGTCAGCCGGTGGGGCCGTGCGCAGGCGATGGAAGGGAATGGTCAATCCGGAACGGTAGAGACGGTGGCGCGAGAGCTCCAGCGCGCGTCCTTCGGTCAGGGTGAAGATCTCTGGGATCGATGGCGGTTCGGGACGGTTCATCTCCCCATTGACGGACATCAGAGCCTGCACCAGGGGCTGGGCCAGGCCGGTCGTGGAGAACTGCCGGATCGGTGTCACCTGTGCAGTGGCCGGCCGGAGGCCTATCGACATCTCTGGTTCCCCGGCTCCACAACTGAGTCACACGAATTGGCCGTCGGATCCGGAAATGGGGGCCAATTCGTGCGACTCAGTTGAGGAGGGAGGGGGATGCAGGGCCGTCAAGGGCGGTGGCCGTCGATCAACCGGGTGGCGGCGTCGTACTGTTCGGGGGTGCACCCGCCGCCGTAGCCGACGTTGTAACCCCTGCCGTCCACGCTGCCGGAGCGCACGGCCCCCATCGCATCGGCCATGCAATCGGCCATGTGCTCGGTGCCGGAGGACGTGCCCTCCGGATACAGCCGGGCCATGTCCGCATCGAGGGCCGCGGCATCGTAGTCGTAGGCGCGGTACTGCAGGATGTGTGCGCACTCGTGCAGGGCCACCGCCTGGGTGCCCGCATGGTCCGTGGGCCATTGCAGCCCGATCGTGATGTACACGTCAGGGTCCCCGCTGCGCCCGAACAGCGGATGCCGGACCTCGGTGTAGCCCGCCTGGCCGCCGGATCCCTCGTAGACGCTGGTCGGCACGTCGGTGCACCACGGGGCCATCAGCTGCCGGACCCGGGCGGTGGCCGTGTCCGGCTCCACCTCGTCCGAGACTGCACTCCGGCCCGTCTCCACCAGGTGACCGGCGGCCACCGGCGGGGAGGCGAACCCGGGGAGCAGCACCACTCCCAGTGCCATCAGGCACGGCACCAGCCACCGAACCGTCGTCGCCATGGACGTCCTCCTTGCCTACCGCTGTGAACTGCTCCCCGGCTGTTCGCCCACTGCCGAGTCCGCGGCCGAGGGGCCGTCGTGTCCGCGGACCCGCGGGCCTCTGATCGGGTTATCGGCACGCCGGCACCGCGATTTTCGGCCTCGCGCACAGCGGGCCGGGTGATCCGCCTTTCTGACGGCCGGGGCACGACGCCGGCCCGTCACCGCCCACGTGAAACCGGACGCCCGCGGTCCGGCACCGGGCATAGGGGGTCGTGAGGGAATCTCTGGACCCGCACCACCGCAGGCACGCACCGCGCGAATGACCGCATGCGAGCACCACCGCACACACCACCGGACCGAAGGAAGGCCGCCTCCGTGACACTGGCGAAGCTCAAACCGCTGGCCATGCCCATCGGCTTCGTGTTGATCGTGCTGCTGCTGATCGTCCCGGTTCCGGCACCCCTGCTGGACCTGCTGATCGTCGTGTCCATCTCACTGTCGCTGGTGATCCTGCTGAACACCATGTTCGTCAGGAAGCCGCTGGACTTCTCGATCTTCCCCTCGCTGCTGCTGGCCGCCACCATGCTGCGGCTGGGCATCAACGTGGCCTCGACCCGACTGGTACTGGGGGAGGCCCACGCCGGTCAGGTGATCGACGCCTTCGGCCAGGTGGCCGTGGGCGGCAACATGGTCATCGGCTTCGTGGTGTTCCTGATCTTGGTGATCATCCAGTTCGTGGTGATCACCAAGGGCGCCGAACGCGTCTCCGAGGTCGGCGCCCGCTTCACCCTGGATGCCATGCCCGGCAAGCAGATGGCCATCGACGCGGACCTCGCCGCCGGCCTCATCACCGAGGACCAGGCCCGCACCCGCCGCGGCGAGGTCACCGCCGAGGCTGACTTCTACGGCGCCATGGACGGAGCCTCCAAGTTCGTCAAGGGCGATGCCATCGCGGGCATCATCATCCTGGTCATCAACCTCGTCGGCGGCGTGGTGGTCGGCATGATGATGCACGGCATGGATGCCATGGAGGCGCTGGAGACCTACGCGCTGCTGTCCATCGGCGACGGCCTGGTCACCATCATCCCGTCCGTGCTGATGGCCACCGCCACCGGCATGATCGTCACCCGTTCCACGGCGGACGAGGACCTGGGCACCGCCACCACCAAGCAGCTCTCCCAGTTCTCCACGCCGCTCGTGGTGGCCGGCGTCGCCGCGATCGCCATGGGACTGATCCCTGGGATGCCGCTGTTGACGTTCCTGCTGCTCGGGGTCGCCCTCGTCCTGGCCGGCCGCGCCGCGGGCAAGGCACGGGCCAAGGAGGCGGAGGAGGCCGAGAGCGCCAAGGCCGCCGGGGACGCAGCCCGGCAACCGGTCAAGGACCCGGGCCAGGACCTGATCCAGCGCATGCGGACCTCCCCGGTGGAGGTGCACCTCGCCACGGACATCGTGGACCTGGCCAACGGCTCCCCGGATGACCTGGTGGCCCGCATCCGAGGCGTGCGCGAACAGATGGCCCTGTCCCTGGGGGTCGTCATCCCGCAGGTCCGCACCCGGGACAACGTGGAGCTGCCCGCCGGCGCCTACCGCATCCTCATCGCCGGCACCACCGCCGCCGAGGGGCAGGCCCCCGCCCGGCGGCTGCTCGCCCTCGGCGGCGACCTCGCCGCCCTGCCCGGCGCCCCCACCCGCGAGGCGGTCTTCGGCCTGGACGGCAAGTGGATCCCCGAGGAGATGCGCACCATCGCCGAGATGGCCGGCTCCGCGGTGTTCGACCGCACCACCGTGGTCACCACGCAACTGGCCTCGGTGCTGGAGCGTCACGCCGCCCGGCTGTTGTCCCGCGCGGACGTCCAGACCATGCTGGACGCCGTCGCCGCCGATTCTCCGGAGACCGTGGAGGACGTGGTGCCCGGGTTGGTGCCCGCCTCGACCGTCCACCAGGTGCTGCAGGGCCTGCTCGCCGAGGGTGTGCCCATCAATGACCTGCCCCGCATCCTTGAGACGATCGCCCAGCGTGCCGGCACCTCCAAGCTGATCGAGCACCTGGTCGAGGCCTGCCGACTGGCCCTCGCCCCGGTCATCGCCGAACGCGCCAGCGTGGACGGCGTGCTGACGGCCATCACCCTCGACCCGGTCTTCGAGCAAGGCCTGCTCGAGGGCCTGCGCACCGGCCCGGACGGCTCCTCCATCACCGGTTCCCTCGAGGTCTTCAACCGGCTCGCGGACGGCGTGCGCACCGCCGTGGCCGGCCGTGTGGCCGAGGGCGAGCAGCCCGTGCTCGTGTGCGGCGAGTCCCTCCGCGCCGACCTGGCCCGCAAGCTCGACTCCTGGTCCGTGGAGGTGGCCGTGCTGTCCTACACCGAGGCCTCCTCCCAGCCCGGCCTCCAGGTGAGGACGGCTGCGACAGTGGGTGGCGAACGTGCGCTGGCATAAGTCCGTCTTCGCCGACTCCCTCGAGGAGCTCGAGCACGAGGCCGAACTGCACTTCAGGCCCGGCACCACCTACTCCATCTTCAGCATCCGCGAGGAGGGCGGCGGCGAGGACCGCGTCACCTACCGCGCGGACGCTCACCCGCCGCAGGAACCCGGCCAGAACCGGACACGGTCCCGCGGATTCTCCTCCCCGAAGGACGGGCGCACGCGCGTCGGCCGCAACGTCGGGCACGACGACGGCCCGGAGGCCCCGAAGGATGGCGACCCGAGGCCGGGAGGCAGTGCCGCCCGGCCGAGCACCGGAGGCGACGGTGCGGCCGCCGGCTCGATCTCCGGGCGCATCGCCGCGCCGGGAGCCGGCCTTCGGCGCGGCGAAGCGGACGGCGTGCTGAGCAGTCCCCTGAGCGCTCCTCCGCGTGGTCCCGACGCCGGCCAGTCCGGTCGCGCGCACACGCGCACCGGTTCCGTGGGCGCCGTCAATCCGGACACGGTTCAGGAGATCCCCGGCTGGGGCCCCGGACCGATCCCGACGACGGCACTGCAGGGCGGACCCGGACTCAACGCGGCCTACGGCCTGCTCATGGACGGCGGCGATGCCGGGGCCGACCCGAGTACGCCACGGAGCGCCGAACCCGGCCCCGGGGCCAGTACGGAGCCGGGTGCTGCCGGACACCGTCCTGCCGCCGCCGTCCCCCTGTTCTCCACCGAGGATCCCCACCTGCACGAGATGCTGGACCACGCTGCCGCACCGCCGGACCTCCCGGACACCCTGCACGGCACCCCGCACTCGGACGCGCCCGGCAACTCCTCAACGCCGCGCCGCATCCGACTCGTGTTCGCGGGCCTGCTCGACGACGCCGTGGAGGCCGCCGAGCGGACCGGCCACCACACGTGGTCGGCGGCCGGCGTCCTCAATGGGGGACGGGCCGGGGCACCCGTGGTCTGCTACGGGCTCGGCGACGGATCCGACACGGCGCATCTGGCCGAGGGACTGCTCCGGTACGCGCCCATGCACCTGGTGCTGGCGATCGATTCCTCGCGCAAGCATGCCGATACCCAGGCCTGGGTGCGGCAGGTGGCGAAGGTGGCCGAGCCGGCGTCGGTGGTGGCGGTGCCCCGCACCGTGACGGGCACCCCGGGAACCGTGCGGGACCTGGGTCACCGCCTGCACACCCCGTCTGAGTTCTCCGAGTTCGCCGAGCACCCGCACCGGTGACGGGGCAGAACCGACGCCTGGGCCCGGGTTTCTGCGCATGTCAGTGGGTATGAACCGCACTCGGACCGAGTATCCCCAGGAGCCCACGGTGCACGACCTTCCCGCCCGCGATGACCTCCCGGACGTTCTCCCGGACGGCACCACGGAGACGTGGCAGGACATCGCCGGCCAGTACCGTGCGGACCACCGTGGCCCGCACTCCGTGGTGGACGCCGTGGACGAGATCCTGCTGGAGCTGGCCGAGGCCCTCTCGGACCGGTCCGCGCGGGAGTCCAGCTCCGGCGAACTCGCCCTGTCCCGCCGGACCCAGCGCTACCGTCGCCGCGTCCACGAGCTGTATTCGCTGGCCGAGACCGTGGCCCAGGCGCAGATGGCGGCCTCCGTTCTCGCCCTCGGGGCACCGGCGTGGCTGTATGAACGGGAGGACGGGCGAGCCTGGCACCGCGAGATCGTGGCGCTGAACGACTACGCCTCCTGGGCCGTGGACCGCCATGGTCGCGGCGGCCGGGACGATCTCGCGGAGGGTTTCGACGGTTGGGCGGATGGTTCGGACGCCGACGACGCGGTCGGCCCCGCATGACCCGAAGACCGCGTCCCTTAGCAGCAGTGAGGTAAACCGTCAAGGGGTAGGCCTGCCCATCGCCGCCTGAGGCCAGGCTGCCTAGCGTGGACAGCATGTGGAACTCTGCCGAGACCCCCCTGGGGGGCGTGACCGTCCTGGACGGGACCCCGGCCGAGTCGACCACCCTCACCGGCTCGGTCTCCGGCCTGCTGGAGGTTCCCGCCGGCGTGACCGTGGAGGTGACCGGCGTGCTCGAGGACGCGGTCGTCTCCGGCGCCGGCACCGTGCGCGTCAGCGGCCTGATCGCCGACGTGCTCCACGCCGGTGGAGGCCAGATCCTCGCCAGCGTCGGCTCCGTGCTGGCCCCGGCCGAGGCGGACGGCGACTGGCACGTGCTCTCGCCCTGCGGCACCTGGTCCGCGTCCCCCGAGATGATCTTCCCGGCGGTCGTGGAGTTCACAGACGTCCTCGCCGATCCGAGCGCTGCTCTCGGGGCCGGAAGGGCAACCACCGACCTCGAGTGGCACCCGGTTCCACGTCGCTGAGGCGCCCGGGCCGATCGGCCGCCCCGCCAGGGGTACCTAGAATGGTGGGCATGCCCTCCACGGTTGAAGCCCCGAATCCTGACGCCTCCGCTGATGTTCCTGCCGCTCCCCTCGTCCTCGGGATCGAGACCTCCTGCGATGAGACCGGATTCGGCATCGTGCGGGGGACCGAGTTGCTCGCCAACGCCGTGGCCTCCTCGATGGAGGAGCACGTCCGCTTCGGTGGGGTCATCCCCGAGATCGCAGCCCGGGCCCACCTCGAGGAGTTCATCCCCACCCTGCAGCAGGCCCTGGACACCGCCGGCGTCACGCTGGAGGAGATCGACGCCATCGCGGTGACCTCCGGCCCCGGCCTCGCCGGGGCCCTCATGGTCGGAGTGGCCGGGGCGAAGGCCCTTGCGCTCGCCGCGGACAAGCCGCTTTACGGCATCAACCACCTGGTGGCCCACGTCGGGGTCGGACTGCTGGACGGGGTGGCCGAGAGCGGCACCGGGCCGGCCGCCGTCGTGCTCGGGGAGGGGAGACCGGGCCGCGGGCCGGCCGCGGACCGCACCGCCGCTCCGCTGCCCGAGAACCTCGGTGCCCTGCTGGTCTCCGGCGGGCACACCGAGATCCTGCAGGTCAACCGCCTGACCACGGACGTCACGTTGCTCGGCTCCACCATCGATGACGCCGCGGGGGAGGCCTATGACAAGGTCGCCCGGCTCCTCGGCGCCGGCTACCCGGGCGGGCCCGTGATCGACCGGCTGGCGCAACAGGGTGATCCGAAGGCCTTCCGCTTCCCGCGCGGGCTCAGCGCGCCGAAGTTCGTCGGCAGCGCGGAGGAGCCGGGCCAGCACCGCCACAACTGGTCCTTCTCCGGCCTGAAGACCGCCGTGGCCCGGTGCGTCGAGCAGTTCGAGGCGGCCGGGGTGCCGGAGGACCAGATCCCGACGCCGGACATCGCCGCATCATTCCAGGAGGCGGTCGCGGACGTGATCACCGCCAAGGCCGTCCGCGCCTGCACCGAACACGGGATCCGGCACCTGCTGCTCGGCGGGGGAGTGGCCGCCAACTCGCGGCTGCGCTCGCTGCTGGCCGAGCGGTGCGAGGCCGCCGGAATCGGGCTGACGGTGCCGCCCGTGCGGCTGTGCACGGACAACGGGGCCATGGTCGCGGCACTGGGGGCGCAGCTCGTGGCCGACGGGGTGGAGCCGTCCGGTCTGGACTTCGCCGCGGATCCCGGACAGCCGGTGGAGAGTGTCTCGCTCGTGGCCTGAAACGCCTCACCGTCCTGTGAGTCCACTTCGCGTGGGTGTTTGCGCTCAGGACCGACGCCAACTCGACTGAACGTCAAGCGTGGTCGGGGGGATGGGGAGTTGTCCCCATCGCGGTGGCGTTGGCAGGTGGATAAGCTCATCGCAGCGGGCCGGCAGGGCCCCTGGCCTCGAAGGGGACGATTGTGACCGAGTACTGGATCGACGTGCACGGATGCCAGCGTGTGATCACCGAACTGCGCGGGATTGTGGATGCCAGTAACGACTTCCAGTGGGTCAACGACGACCTGATGATGGTCGACCGCCACACCTATGCGGCGGAGGAGAGCGCGAACACCCAGTCGGACGCCGAGAAGGTGGACCAGGCCTACTACTACTTCCTGGAGGAGAAGCTGGAGCCGACCTACGATCGCGTGATGCGGGAGCTGACCAACTGCATCAATGCCATGGAGGAGGCGGTCAACTACTACGTCTCCGGGGACGCCGCCATGGCCTACGAAGCCTCGGGGGCCACGTCCGACTTCCCGGAATACCGCTCCGGGGACGGGACCTCCACCAGCGGCATCCCGTCCCCCTCGGACTCCCCGGACCAGTCGGGCGGCTCGAGCCCGGAGCCCTCTCCCATGCCCAGCTACCCGGACCCGAACGATCCGCTGGGCGGAGAGCAGTACATCTCCAATCCCTATGAAGCCGCCTACGGAAGCCAGGGCTGAACCATGACCAAGTTCGACGACGTTGAGTGGATCATGGACGTCTCCCAGGAGAACCACACCTCGCGCTACTGGGACGGGGTGTGTTCCTGGGCGATCGACACCGGCAACATCTCGTCGGCGGCCAACGCCGCGGACAACCTGGCCGAGAATTGCCAGGAGACCTTCACGCACCTGATGCAGGCCGTGACGAAGTGGAACGAATTCCGCGAGGTCTACGGCGGAGCCGACCAGGACGCGGTCTTCGCGGCCATGACCCCCGTGGCAGAGAAGCTGCAGGCCATCAAGAACGCCGGCGCGGTGTTCTCCGGCGCGGTGCAGGTGTACAAGGCCTCCGTCCAGGACTTCGACGACATGAAGGTGGACTATGACACCTGGGCCGAGGGGTGGATGGAGACGTACCGCAAGGTCGAGTCCGACCACTCGAGCCTGACCGACGAGGAGTTCATGACCAGATACGGCATGAGCTACTGGGAGAAGGTCGACGCGATGCGCGGTGTCCGGGATGGCAAGGAGGCCAACGGACCCGTCTGGGTCATCGACCACCTCAATGCGGCCCGGCGAGATCTGGCGAGCACGATCGACGGCGTGGACATGGACGCGCTGGGGGAGATGAACTTCTCCCACCGCACGGAATCACTGACTCAGTACGAGACGCCGGAAGAGCTGGCCGAGGCGCTGGCCCAGAGCCACATTTTCGGGGATGCCGACCTCTCCGAGGCGGACCTGCTGGCCATTGCCGAAGAGGTCTTCGCCCAGTATGACGATCTTCCCTTCGACTACGTGGACGCCAACGGCGTGCAGTGGTCCTATGGTCCCAACGGGGAGCTGGTCCGCACCGGCTCCCCCATGGACCCGAACCTCAATGCGGCCATCCTGGCGGTCATGAATGAGAACACGGACTGGCGGCAGGTAGATCTGTCCTTCGATGGCGAGACCACCCAGACCGTGGCGGAGATGGCGTCCAAGTTCGGCCTGAATTCGCTGGGCAAGCTGACGGAATCCACGCTGGGCAAGGGCGTGATCGGTGGCTGGGCCACGGCGATCGTGCAGCTGATCGGCACCGGCGTGAGCGTCAACCGTTATGGTCAGAACCTCTCCACCGCCGCCCCGCTGCTGTCAGAGTCCGAGTACCAGGACATCGTGCAGAAGTACGCCACGGAGTCCCTGATCGTGGACGGGGTGCAGATCGCCACGGGCGCCGGCTCGGCCGTACTCACGGCGGTGCTGGGCCCCGGGGGAACCATTCTGGGTATCGCGGTGACCTACGTGGCCACCGGGCTGACGGAGTTCATTGTGAACGAGGCCGGTGATGACTCCTGGGACCTGGATGAGATGCAGGATCGGTACAACCCGGAGACCGGCGAATTCGAGGTCGACTGAGATGTCCGCTGCCTCGCCCGCGCTGACGCCCACCCTGCCGGTGCCCGCCGGATGGTCCCCGGCGTTCCTGCCCGGCGCTGACCTGCTGCTGATGCCGCTGCCGGGACCCGACCGGACCACCCCGGTGTTCACCGTCCGGCGCTGGAACACCAACGCCGACCTCCCCGCGGGCTCTGAGGTGCACGACCCCCGCACCGACTCCACCCCGGCATCACCGCGGTTCGGCGCCAGCAAGGGCCCCGCACCGGCGCGGGGCGTGCCCGTCGGCATGGACCGCTGGTCGGGTGGCGACTGGTTCGGCCTCAGATTCCAGCGTCTGGTGCCGTCCCTGGCGGGCCGGCCCACCGTGGAGACCCGCTGGCTGCTGTGGTCCGTCCTGGCCAGGCTGCCGGAGGGCTTCGATCCCCTGGAGGATGCCCCTGACCTGGACGCCACCGCACTCTGCGCCGTGGCGGACCTTCCCCTCCTCGAGATGCCCCTGGATTCGATGGCCGGCGCCATCCCGGCCGGTTGGGTGCCGGCCCTGGACGCGGAGCATCCCTCGCCCCAGACCGTGGTCACGGTGGGACGCAGCCCAGCAGGCGAGGGCTCAACCGAGGAAGCCGCGGAGTCCGGGCCCGACGCCGGCCATCCGGGTTCTCGCCAGCGGTTCAGCACCGCGGGCGCCTGGGCCGGAACCTCGATGCTCGATCTGCCCCCGACCGCCCTGGCCTTCCTGGCCGAGCACCCACCCGGAGAGCCCTGGGGACGGTTCCAGGATGATCGGGCCCGGTCCGTCGTGGAGGCCGGGCTGGCCGATGCCGCCACCCGACGGCTGACGGATCGCGCCGCCGTGGTCGCCGGGGTCCTCCAGGGAGCCGAGCAGGTGTCCACGCTGACCATCCACAGCCGTCACGGCCGCCACCGTGCCCTGGAGTTGCACCGGAGCCGTGGGCTGGTGGCCGCCGTGGCTCACGCCCGTCCGGTGCGGGGTGAGCCGGATGAATTGCTGCTCGGGCTGTACCCCGCCGAACGTTCCGCGGAGTTGGTGATCCGCTCTGCGGCGTTGGGCCCCTCGGACTCCCGCCGTCTCGGCATCGAGGCAGTGTCCCGGGACCTGTTGTTGCGGCGGACCCTGGACCCACATCTGCCCTTGCCTCCGGAGCTGTCGGTTGATCCACGCTGGCAGGAGCTCTGGGGCGAGCCGTGGCTGCTGTGGACCCTGACGACCGGCAGCGCGGACGGGGTGGACGGGGCGGACACCACGTCCGGGGGCGAGGTCCTCATGGGTCTCAACGCCGGTCGCTGGGGCAATCAGGTCCTGGCGCGGCCGCAGAGCGGTGGTGGCGGTGATGACGCCAAAACCTCCGGCGACATGGTGAGACTCGTCCCGGCACAGACCTCCGGTCTGCTGATCACGTTGCTCCAGCTGCTGGCACCCCAGACCTCCGGGCAGCGCCGCTGACCGGTGTTCCGGGTGCTGACGCCTCAGCTCCCGATCGACACCCGCGTCCGGGCCACCGCGTCCTGGACGACCGCGCGGAGGGGAGCGCCGGCGTCGTGCCCGGTATTGTGCCCGGCTGCCCCCGCTACCGCCGTGGCGACCCGGCGCTGGTGCGCCGCCGCACCGCCGCCGGCGAGGAGGTCCTCCACGCCGGCGAGCTCGGCCGCGCAGTCCAGCCGCTCGGCCACCGGCGCCAGCCGCACGAGTTCATCCCGCAGATGGTCGGCCACCAAGGTCTCCTCGCCGTGCGCGTCCAGGATGATGATGGCGTCCTGGCCGTAGCGGGCGGCGCGCCACTTGTTCTCCTGCACGTGCCAGGGCGGCATGGTGGGAATCGTGCCGCCGGCCTCGAGGGTGTCGGAGAAGTCCTGAACCAGGCACTGGGTCAGGGCGGCGATGGCGGCAAGCTCCTCGAGGGTGGCCACCCCGTCGCACACCCGCATCTCCACGGTGCCCAGCCGTGGCACGGCGCGCACGTCCCAGCGGCACTCGGTGACGTCGTCGATCACGCCGGTCTTCGTCAGGTCCGCGACGCACTGCTCGAACCCGGACCACTCACGGAACTGGAACGGCAGCCCGGCGGTGGGCAGCTGCTGGAACATCAGGGTCCGCTGGGACTGGTAGCCGGTGTCCACGCCGGCCCAGAACGGGCTCGAGGCGGAGAGGGCCAAGAAGTGCGGCACGTAGTTCACGAGCCCGTCCACCACGGGCATGGCCTTGCGCACGTCATCCAACCCCACATGCACGTGCACCCCGTAGATCAGCATCTGCCGGCCCCACCACTGCGTCCGGTCGATCATCTTGCCGTAGCGGTCCGCCGGGGTGACCTGCTCCAGCGTGGGCTCCGCGAAGGGGTGTGAACCCTGGCAGTACAGCTCCACACCCATGGGATCGGTGACCTGCCGGACGGCGCGGGCCGAGCCGCGCAGCTGGCCGATCCCCTCGGACACCGAGTGACACACGTCCGTGACGAGCTCCACCGTGTTCAGCAGCAGCTCCGGCTTGACGTGCGGGTGCTCCTGCCCGAGGTGCAGCTCCGCCTGGTCCGCGACGCCGGCCAGCACCTGGTCCGCGACCGGCTTCAGCGTGCCGTCGGTGGCGTCCACCAGGGCCAGCTCCCATTCGAGGCCCAGGGTGGACTGTTCGGACCGTGCGAAGGGAAGGTTCATGGGCTCATCCTAAAACCGAGGCAGGCCTATCCCGTGGTCTGCCTCCGTCCGGCCCGTGTCGCGCCGGCCACAGCGGTCCCTACGATGGTCAGGTGAAGATCTCCTCCCGCCCGCGCCCGCCCGCCGTTGCCCCCTTGGCTGTCCTGACCGCTGTCCTGGCCGCGGCCCTGGCGCTCACGTCCTGCACCGCGCCCACAGGTCCCAGCGGCAGCGGAGAGGGCACGACGCCGGCCCCCGGCCCCAGCACGGGCGGCACCGGGGGTGCCGGGGGAGCGGATGAACCCGCTCCGAGCGCCCTGGAGCTCGCGCTGGACGGACCTGCGGAGGACGTGGAGGAGGCCGCGGCTGATGCCGTCGCCGGCATGGACACCGCGGAGAAGGCCGGGCAGGTCCTGGTCGGACAGCTCGGAGCGGCGGGAACCGACCCGGCCTCGATCGCGGAACTGAACCTGGGCGGGATCATCGTCATGGGAGACGCCGTCCCGGTGGCCGCGGACGGGGTGCATGACGTGGAGGCCCTCCAGTCGCGACTGGCCGAGACCCAGGAGGCGCTGAGCGCGAACCGGGACTGGAGCGGGATCATCAGCGTGGACCAGGAGGGCGGACTCGTGGCCCGGATCAAGGAGCCGCTGGTGGAGTGGCCGACGCCGATGAGCTACGGCGCCGCGGCCGCCGGGATGGCAGGTGCTGAGGGTGCCGACGCCAAGGGCGAGAGTGCGGCCGAGGGCGACGCCGCCCAGCTCGCCGCCGACGGTCACGCCCTGATGGGAGCCCAACTGGCGGAACTCGGTTTCACCCTGGACTTCGCGCCGAGCGTGGACGTGACGATCGGCGCCGGGGACCCGGCCATCGGGGCCCGGTCCTTCTCCTCCGACCCGGAGACCGTCGCCGCCCTCGGTACCGCCGCCACCGCCGGGCTGCTGGACGCCGGGGTGCTGCCGGCGCCGAAGCACTTCCCCGGCCATGGCTCCGTCACGGACGACTCCCACGTGACGGCCCCCGTGCAGGACGCCTCCGTGGCGGACCTGGAATCCCGCGACTGGCTGCCGTTCCGGGAGCTGTTGGCCGGCGAGGAACAGTACACCCCGGTGGTGATGATGGGGCACGTGATCGTGCCCGAGCTGGAGCCGGAGGTTCCCTCCTCGGTGTCCGCCCCCGCCTATGAGGCGCTGCGTGGCCTGGCGGGCCCGGACGCCGAACCGTATGACGGCGTCGTGGTGACGGATGCCCTGAACATGGGCGCCCTCGTGGAACGCTACGGCGCGAACGAGGCCCCGGTCCGGGCGCTGGAGGCCGGCGCCGACCTGTTGCTGATGCCCTCCGACCTGCCAGGGGCCCGGGATGCCCTGGTCGAGGCGGTGGACACCGGTGAGGTCCCGGCCGAGCGCCTGGACGAGGCCGCCGAACGGGTGGTGACCATGCTGCTGTGGCGGGATCGCCTGGCACAGGAACTCGAGGAGGCGACGGTCGAGGAGAAGGAACAGGCCGGCGTCGCGACCGGGAGCGGAGACGGGACCGGGATGGGGACGGGGGCCGAGAACGGGCCGGAGGCCGAGCCGGAGCAGGTCTCCCGGGACCTGTCCGCGGCGGCCATCACCGTGGTGGACGGCGTCTGTGGTGCACCGCTGGTGGAGGACTCCCTGCAGATCATCGGCGGCAACGAGATCGACCGGGCCCGGCTGGCCGAGGCCGCGGAGGCCGCCGGGCTCACGGTGGGCGCCGGCCCCGTGGTGTCCCTCGTCGGCAGCGCTCGCGGGTCCGCGCAGGGAGATGTGGTGGTCGCCCTGGACGCGCCGTTCGGCTTGGCCCAGTCCCCGGTGTCCGACGGGGGCGCCATGGTGGCACTGTACGGCCGCACTCCCGGGGCCTTCGAGGCCTTGGTGGCCGTCATGACCGGCGAGGCCGAGGCGCCCGGGGCGCTGCCCGTCGAGGTGGGGGAATGGCCCGCCGGCACCGGGTGCTGAGTGAGAGCTACATCACATCGCGACATGTAGCCGCAATAAGCGACCATGTGCGTGACCTATTCGTCTAAGGTAAGGCTTACCAAACGCTCGGCGCCGGGGACGGGGATGTCTCCGCCGCGTCCGAACTCGCAGCACTGCACTTCCCAAGGAGTCCCACTCGCATGCAGACCACTCATCGACGCCTCGGCCTGGCCGCCCTGGTGACCACTGCCGCCCTCGCCCTGACCGCCTGCGGTGGCGGCTCTGAAGCCGAGACCACCGACGGCTCGGCCTCCGCCTCCTCGAGCGCCTCGAGCTCGGCCGGCACCAGCGCGGAAGCGCAGTCCTTCCCGCTGGAGATCGAGGACATGGCCGGAAATCAGGTGACCATCGAGTCCGCCGACTCGATCATCGCCACGGACAACCGCATCTTCCGCACCCTCGAGGACTGGGGTGTGGAACTGTCCGCCGCCCCGCTGGGCCTGATGTTCGAGGGAACGGTGGACTACCCGTCCGATGACTCGATCATCGATCTCGGCAACCACCGCGAGCCCAACCTGGAGGGGTTCGTCGAGGCCGAGCCGGACCTGGTCCTCAACGGCCAGCGCTTCTCCGGCCAGACCGAGGCGATCATGCCGCTGATCGGTGACGCGGCCTTCGTGGACACCAACCTGGTGGAGGATGAGCCGCTCGAGGACGAGTTGCGCCGCCAGACCACCCTCCTGGGGGACATCTTCGCCCAGCAGGCCGAGGCCGAGGCCCTGATCGCCGACTTCGACGCCGCCATCGAGGACGCCCAGGGCGCCTACGATGCCGAGCAGACCGTCGTCGGGCTCATCGCCACCGGCGGGGACCTCTCCTACGCCGCTCCCTCGACCGGCCGTGCCATCGGCCCCGTGTTCGACATGCTCGGGCTGACCCCTGCTCTGGAGCGCGAGGGCTCCACCAACCACCAGGGGGATGACATCTCCGTGGAGGCCATCGCCGAGGCCAACCCGGACTGGCTCCTGGTCATGGACCGCGATGCCGCCACCTCCGACGCCGAGGCCGACGGCTACCAGCCCGCAGCGGAGCTGCTCGAAGGCTCCGAGGCACTGCAGAACGTCACCGCCATCAAGGAAGGCAACATCGTCTACCTGCCGGAGGACTTCTACGTGCACGAGGACATCCAGAACTACACCACCTTCCTCACCGAACTCGCCGAGGCCTTCGGCGCGTGATCTCCGGTGGCGTGGTCTGGTAACTGCCACGTCAGCGATTGATTCACCACCATTCGGCCCGGATGTGACGGATGGGTTCACCCGCCCACCCGACGCATCCGGGCTGAGCCGTGAAACGCCGCGGGGCCAACCGACCGCCGCGGCAGGACGAGGGAACGCCACCTCCGGCCGACCCCGACAGGGACACCAGTGACAGCACCATACGAACACCGGAACCCGGAGGCCCAGACGGCCCCGCTGGGAGCCGACTACCAGACCGTCCACCCGGGCGGCCATGACGGGCTGCCCCCGGAGACCGGCGGAACCGGCCGGCACCCGTGGCGCACCGCGGGGCCGCTGCTCATCGGGGTAGTCCTGACCCTGGGGCTGGTCGTGGCCTCGCTGTTCGTCGGCGTCTACGACATCGCCACCGCCGAGGGCGGCTGGGAGATGTTCTTCATCACCCGTGTCCCGCGGACCATCGCCCTGGTGCTCGCCGGCGCGGCCATGGCCATGTCCGGGCTCGTCATGCAGCTGATGACCCAGAACCGCTTCGTGGAGCCGACCACGACGGGCACCACCGAGTGGGCCGGCCTCGGGCTGCTCGTGACCATGCTGCTGGTTCCCCAGGCCACGATCTTCGACCGCATGCTCGGCTCGATCCTCTTCGCCTTCGTCGGCACCATGGTCTTCTTCCTCTTCCTGCAGCGGGTGACGCTGAAGTCCTCGCTGATCGTGCCCATCATCGGCATCATGCTCGGCGCCGTGGTCGGAGCGGTCTCCACCTACCTCGCCCTGCAGACGGACATGCTCCAGCAACTGGGCATCTGGTTCGCCGGCTCCTTCACCGGGGTGGTGCGCGGCCGGTACGAGCTGCTCTTCATCGTCCTGGCCGTCGGCATCCTCATCTTCATCCTGGCCGACCGGTTCACCGTCGCCGGCCTCGGCAAGGACATCGCCACCAACGTGGGCCTGAACTACAACGTGGTCTTGTTGACCGGCGTCTCCATGATCGCGATCGTCACCGGCGTGGTCACCGTGGTCATCGGCGCCCTGCCCTTCCTCGGGCTGATCGTGCCCAACGTGGTCTCCATGTTCCGCGGGGACAACCTGCGCACCAACCTGCCCTGGGTCTGCCTCGTGGGCATCTGGGTGGTCATGGTGTGCGACATCATCGGACGCGTGGTCATCATGCCCTTCGAGGTCCCCGTCTCCCTGATCCTCGGGGTGGTGGGCGCCGTCGTCTTCATTGGTCTGCTCGTCAGGAGGCGGAAGCATGTCTGAGACCATGACCGAACAGGCCGAGGCCCCGGCCGGCGTCGTGCCCCGAGATGCAGCGCAGCGGAACCGGCCGAAGCGCCAGTCCGGGCCGTTCGGGGAGCCGAAGCTCCGCCGGCGCTACCTCTGGCTGGTGGGCGGGCTGCTGGCGCTCGCGGCGCTGGCGACCTACGGGAACCTCGCGTGGGACAACCCCATGCCGCCCGGGTCCGAGGGCTTCTGGATCATCGCGCAGCTCCGCGTGGAGTCGATCGTGGTGATGCTGGTGGTCGCCGTGTGCCAGGCCGTGGCGACGGTGAGCTTCCAGACCGCCACGAACAACCGCATCATCACCCCCTCGATCATGGGCTTCGAATCCCTGTACACGCTGGTGCAGACCGCCGCGGTGTTCTTCTTCGGTGTGGCCGGCGTGACCATGGTGGTCGGGCTGCCGCAGTTCTTCCTGCAGGCCGGGCTCATGGTGGTCTTCGCCGTGCTGCTGTACTCGTGGTTGCTCTCCGGGCGCTTCGGCAACATGCACATCATGCTGCTCGTGGGCGTGGTGCTCGGTGGTGGGCTGGGCGCGCTGTCCACGTTCATGCAGCGCGTGCTGGACCCCAACGAGTTCGACGTGCTGACCGCCCGGCTGTTCGGCAACATCTCCAACGCCCAGACCGAGTACCTGCCGTACGCCATCCCGATCGTGGTGGTGTGCGCCTCGGTGCTGTTCATCCGGGCGCGGCGGCTGAACGTGATGTCGCTGGGTCAGGACGCCACCAACAACCTGGGGCTGAACCACCGGCGCGAGACCATGATCGTGCTGACCCTGGTGGCCATCCTCATGGCCATGACCACCTCCCTCGTGGGGCCGATGACGTTCCTCGGCTTCCTCGTGGCGACGCTGGCCTATCAGTTCACGGACACCTACGACCACCGGCTCATCCTGCCCGTGGCCGTGCTGATCGGCTACACGATCCTGTCCGTGGCCTACTTTGTCCTCCGGAACATCTTCTACGCGGAAGGTGCCGTGACCATCATCATCGAACTGGTAGGCGGCCTCGTGTTCCTCATTGTCATCATGCGAAAGGGCCGACTGTGATCACACTCGACGGCGTTCAGAAGAGCTACGGGGACGAGACCCAGATCGGGCCCGTCACCGTGGAGTTGCCCCAGGGCGGCATCACCGCCTTGGTCGGCCCCAACGGTGCCGGCAAATCCACCATCCTCACCATGATCGGGCGGCTGCTCAAGGTGGATGCCGGGCAGATCCAGGTGGCCGGGCAGGACATCGTCAACGCCCCCTCCAAGGCCGTGGCCAAGATCCTGTCCATCCTGCGCCAGGAGAACCACTTCGTGACCCGGCTGACCGTGCGGCAGCTGGTGGGCTTCGGGCGGTTCCCCTACTCCAAGGGCCGGCTGACAGCGGAGGACGAGAAGTACATCTCCGAGGCCATCGACTTCCTCCACCTGGACCAGCTGGAGAACCGCTACCTGGACCAGCTCTCCGGCGGCCAGCGCCAGCGCGCCTACGTGGCCATGGTGCTGGCCCAGAACACCGACTACGTGCTGCTGGACGAGCCGCTGAACAACCTGGACATGCAGCACTCCGTCCAGATGATGAAGCAGCTGCGCCGTGCGGCTGACGAGCTGGGGCGCACCGTGGTGATCGTGCTGCATGACATCAACTTCGCCTCCCGTTACGCCGACTGGATCCTCGCCATGAACGACGGCAAGGTCACCGAGTTCGGCACGCCCTCTCAGATCGTCACCGATGAGGTCCTGACGCGGGTGTTCTCCACCCCGGTGAAGGTGATCCAGGGACCGGAGAGCCGCCTGGCCGTCTACTACTGAGCCCTCCTGGTCCTTGGGTGGTCAGTTATCGTGGCGGTCACAGGGCGGACCGGCGCACCAACTGACCACCCAGCGGGTCTGGAGGAGATCTCGTGCGGTGAGTGGTCAGTTGCCGTGGCGGTCACGGGGCGTTTCGGCACGAGACCTGACCACTCATGGTGCGGTGGAGCCCCACTTCGCCGCACTCACGACTCCATAGCTCAGTACTCCACTGCTGTCCGGTTGCGTCCGTGCGTCCACATTTCATTCCGCATGATCCGCGTGAAACGCGACGGCTCATCATGCTGGCACCATGCCTCCTCAGAAGCGTCCGCTGCCCGACCAGGTTCCGTCAGTCTTCTCGACGCAACAGGCGCTCGCCGAGGGCTTGAAAGCACAGCACCTGCGGCATCCTGACCTTGAGGTGGTCAGCCGAGGCATCCGTCGGCAGTCATCCATCCCGCACGATGACCTGGCGCACCTCGCGGCGTTGCAGGATATCCACGGCCTGGGCGTATTCACCCATGAGACTGCCGCGGCTGTCTGGGGGATGTGGCTGCCCCCGTGGTGCACTCCCTTCGATCCGGTCCACGTGGCCAAGGCTCGCCAAGCCGGACCGCGACCTCGTCGCAAGCGGGTCCAAGGGCATCTGCTCCCCACGGACGCCGTCATCCGGCGCGTCACGGGCGTTCGTGTGACCGGGCCAGCCTGGACGTGGGTGCAACTCGCTGGAACGGACCTGAGTCTGGAGCATCTGGTGGCTGCGGGAGACAGCCTCCTGCAGAGCAGTGACGGGCCGACGGCCCAGCGCGAGCCGGGTATGCATCCGCTGTCGTCGATCCAGAACATCCAGGATGTCATCGCCAAACGGACGAAGGTGAAGGGGATCAGACGTGCGCGTCAGGCAGTGGAACTGCTGCGGGAGGGTGCGGACTCACCACAGGAGAGCCGGCTGCGGATCCGCATCGTCGACGCCGGATTCCCCGAGCCCGTGGTCAACTCGGAGGTTGTCCTGTCCACCGGAGAGCGGGTCCCTCCGGATCTGGTGTGGGAAGACGTCAAGATCTGTGTCCAGTACGAGGGGGATCACCATCGCAGTGACGCACAGCAGTGGGACCGGGACATCCACCGTGATCGGAGGATGCAGTTCGACGGGTGGATCGTCCTGAGGGTGACGAAGCAGGTCTTCACCCGTGGAGGTTGGGACACCTTCGACAGAGACCTGCGGCGGTCTTTCGCCTCACGCGAATCCGGGCTGTGAGCCTCCGCGCACCACAGTCCCCGTGGGTGGTCAGATCCTGTGTCGATTGGCCGGTGATTCGCCGCGGTAAGTGACGACTCAGCGCCGGTTGTCACGGCAGGGGTTCGACCTCGACGGCCACTCGCGCCTCGCCGATGCGCGTCAACACCAGGGTGGCGTGGCGGCCCGCGCCCCTGCCGCCCTTGCCCTTGGCCGACTGGCCCTGGCCGGACATGAGCAGGCGTCGGAGTTCCTCGGGCGTGACATCCATGCCGCGCTTCTTGATGTCCAGCCGCACTACCCCGGTCTCCTTGACCCAGCGCCGCAGGCCCTTGACCTTGTACGGCATGACCGCCAGGACCCGATACCCCGTCGCGAAGGGAGTATCCACGGCATCATCGGCGCAGAAATACGCGATGTGCTCGTCGAGCAGCCGTCCGTCGACGCCGGTGAACTCGCGCTCGATCAGGTCTGCGACGAGGCCGGCGCGGATCACCGCCGGACCGGGCTCGTAGAGGTAGTCCGCCAGTCCCTCGAGCCCCGCCACGGGCACCGCGGGGGAGTCGCCGAAGTCCGCGGCGGAGGTCAGTTCAGCCGGAGACCTGCCACTCTCAGTGTCCGACGCCGGCAGCGCGCCCCCTGCTGACGGCGCACCATCACCGCCGGTCACCACAGAGCCGTCCCCCAAGACCAGCGCCGCCCGGCGGACTCCCGGTCGGGCCAGCGCGTTGAACCACAGCACCGCCTCGGTCAGGGATCCATCCACGGACACCCACTGCGCCTCGCAACCGTCCGGCACGGAGTCGTGCGGCAACGCCGGCCCGAGCTTCACGCCCACGGGCGCGCCGGTGCCGGCCAGTCGCTCCACGAAGGACAGGGGAGGGGAAAAGGCCTCGGGGTCGAAGACGCGGGACGAGCCGGACGAGGACACCACGCGCCGAGCCGGGTCGAGCCAGAACCCCTCGGGTCGTGGGG
>NZ_JALDXU010000127.1:0-7866 GCF_032154715.1 Citricoccus sp.
GTGACCCGCGGCGAGTTCGCCACCTTCCTCTACCGCCTCGACGCACCCGAGCACACGGTCCCGGAGGAGAGCCCCTTCGATGACCTGAACACCGGCAACATCCACTACGAGGCCATCACCTGGCTGGCCTCCCAGGGCATCACCATCGGTGACACCCACGGCCACTTCAACGCAGCCGACCCCGTCACCCGCGGCGAGATCTCCGCCTTCCTCGAACGCTACGACAACACCCAGCACTAAGGCACGGAGACCGCTCCCCGCCACCACAGCGCCGGACCACCGAAACCGCCCCCGAACCACCCGGCTCGGGGGCGGTTTCCGTGCAGACGGGTCAACTGTCGCGGACGTGCGTGCGGGCAAGCTTCCGAGGTGCCGCCCCCCTCGGCTGCCGAGAGAGCATCGGCACGGTACGTTGGAGGGCGCCCCGCAGCCATTCGATCGCAGGGTCGTCCTCGTCGCGTGGATGCCAGTAGACCCGCTCGGCCATCGGAATCGACATAGCGTCGGGCAGCTCGAACGTCATGAGTTCCAGCGTGCGTGAAGCCTTCGCTGCGAGCATTCGGGGTACGAACGCCACCATCTGCGTGCCGGCCACCAACAGCGGCAGGGTCGCGAGTCCGAAGAGACGGGCACGGACAGTGTTGCCGATGCCGGCGCGGCGGAGCAGGTCGTGAACACCATCCTGGTCAGGGCTGTTGAGGTAGGCAACCGCGTGCGGCAGCGCCTCGAGATCGTCGAGCGAGGCGTGGGCGCGCGCCAGGACTTCATTGTCGGGAGAGGCGATGAGCACGAAGTCATCCGTGAACAGCTCGCTCGAATTCCCCGGAATCCCGAAGCCTACCGGCCCGACGATGAGATCGAGCGAGGCGAAAGCTCCGAGCGTCCCATCACGCGAGGGCTGCGGCGCGAATTCGAGCGAAGCGCCGGGCGCCTCTTGAGCGAACGTCTCGAGGAGAGGACCGGCGAGAATCGCGGTCAGATAGTCCGTAGAGGCGATCACGAAGCGACGTTCACTGTTCAACGGATCGAAGGACTGCTTACGGTCGACGACCGGTTTGAGCTGCGACATCACGTGCACGACCGCAGGGAGAAGGTCACGCGCGAAGGGCGTGAGCTGCATCGTGCGCCCCGCTCGGACCAGCAGTTCGTCGTCATAGTGCCGCCGCAGCCGTCCCAGCGTGGCCGACGTTGCGGGCTGGCTCAGGTGCAGACGGCTGGCGGCACGGGTGACGCTGCGCTCCTCCAGTAACACATGCAGCGGATGCAACATGTTGAGGTCGAACTTGACCACGATTCCTCCGATATTCGTTTCATGGATATGCACCATTGATCTTTCGCGATTGTAGGAATCCTAGGCGGGTGTGACGATCATCTCGTGCCTTGATGGGGGCACACAGTTTTCAACTCAGAAGGAGGGCGAGATCCATGATGACCATGGCTACTGAAACGTCCCGGCGACCGATTCCTGCGGGAGAGATCCGGCGAGGATGGCCCGCGCTCTTGTTCTCCACGCTCGGCGCCGGCGTCGGCTTCAGCTCGCTCGGGTACATCCTCGGCACGCTCGTCGTGCCGCTTCAAGATGAGTTCGGATGGGGCCGCGGCCAGATCAACCTCGCAAGCCTCGTGAGTTCGCTCGGACTCGCCTTCGCCTTGCCGTTCGTCGGCAGACTACTCGATCGATTTGGGGTCAAGCGCGTCACATTGGTATCGGTGCCGTTGCTCGTCATCACCCTCACGATGCTCGGCCTCTATACGTCGAGCCTTGCAGTGTTCTTGATGTTCTACGCGTTCGCAGGAATCCTCGGGGCAGGCACTTCAGCCGTGACGTACTCCAAAGCGATCGTCGAGAAGTTCGACACCCGTCGCGGCATCGCGCTCGGCATCATGGCGGCAGGCCTTGGCTGTGCGGGTCTGCTCCTTCCGCCTCTCATGGGTATCGTCATCGCCAACGCCGGCTGGCGGGGCGCCTACCTGACGATGGCAGCGCTTGCGGCATTGCCCTTCGTGCTCGTCTTCTTCGCGCGGCTCGGCTCACCGTCGGCCGCTGCCACCGAGCCCGCCGCCGCAGAAATCCACAAACCGGCACATATCCGTCACGCGATGCGACGTCGCGAGTTCTGGATCCTGTGTGCCTCCTTCTTCCTGCTCGGTTGGGCCCTGCTCACGATGGTGCCGCACTTCGTGCCCCTGCTCATCGACTCCGGAGTCGACCCGGTCCAGGCCGCCCTATTGTCGTCGCTCATCGGCGTCGGGACCGTGATCGCCCGACCCGTCATCGGCTGGCTCTTCGATCGCTTCTATGCCACGTATGTGGCCGTGCCGATGTTTATCGCCGCAGCCATCGGCTGCCTCCTGCTGCTCTGGGGAGGCCCGGCATTAGCCCCACTGACAGCGTTGCTGATCGGCATCGGATTCGGTGCAGAGATCGATCTCATGAGCTATCTGAGCTCTCGATACTTCAGCCGCCAGGCCTTTGCCTCGCTCTACAGCTTCGTGTACAGCCTCTTCATGGTTGGTAGCGCCCTCGGACCGGTCGTCGCCGGGTTCTTCTTCGACGCCCAGGGGAGCTACTCGAGTCCGCTCGTAATCGCCGCCTCGATGATGGCAGTCGCCGCCGTCCTCCTCCTCACCTTGCCGAAATTCACGACGGCACAGTCATGAACGACCAACCAGAACTGCAGCAACTCGCTGAGGACGTGTGGGCCTACATCCAGCCCGACGGTGGCTGGATGATCAACAACATGGGGCTCATTGCACATCCTGACGGGCTGACCAGCGTTGACGTCACATCGACCGAGCGGCGTACCCTCGACTACCTCGATGCCATCGAGGCGACCGTGGGCGGCCGGGTGCAACGCCTGGTATTGACACACGCGCATCCGGACCACTGCAATGGCGCGTCACTGCTGCCCGAGGCCGAGATCATCGCGCACCGCAGTGTGGCCGACGAGCTGCTCGCACCGCATACTCTGGCTCCGCATATCTTCACGCCATTCGACCAGGGCTCTGTCGCGCCCCGGCCGCCGACGGTGGTTTTCGATCAGGCTGTCACCATCGCGCCCGGGGACCGGCCCATTGAAGTGCGCCACCCCGGGACGATCGCACACACCTCGGGCGATTCTTACGTGTGGCTGCCGGCCGAGCGCGTGCTGTTCACCGGTGACCTCGTCTTCAATGGCGGCACTCCGTTCGCTCTGTCAGGATCACTGCGCGGATGGCAGCAAGCGCTCGACGACCTCGCCGCACTCGATCCCGTCACTGTCGTACCCGGCCACGGGCCAGTAGGCGGACCCGAGCTGTTCGAGCCGGTGCGGGCCTACCTTTCTTTCGTCGTCGCGGCAGCAGCGGATGCCGATAGGCACGGGCTCTGCCCCTTGGACGCCGCCCGCGGCCTTGACCTCGGTCCGTTTTCGACATGGCCCGAGCGGGAGCGCATCGTCGGCAATCTGCATCGTGCCATCGCTGAGCGACGCGGTACAGAGGTCGACATCCCCAAGGCCTGGCAAGACATGTATGAGTACAACGGCGGGTCTCCACTCGACTGCCATGCGTGACCCCGCGGCCCCCTGGGCCGCCAGAGTGAAATGAGAACAACGTGAAACTAGCACGATGGATGGACCCCGACGGCGCCCTCAGCGAGGGCTTCGTGATCAATGATGAAACCGTGCCGTTCCCCGACGGGGCGACCGTCGCATCAGTACTCGAACAGGGTATCGACGGAGCGTGCGACCTGCTCGATCGGGTGCAGTCCTCGCCTGGGACGTCGTTGAGCGAAGTTCAACTCCTCGCCCCGCTCTCACCGAGCACAATCCGCGATTTCGTCGCCTTCGAAGAGCACGTCGAGGGCGTGAGTGCGGGGGTCGAGGGCAAGAGCAACGTCGCAGCCGAGTGGTACCAGGCGCCGACCTTCTACTTCACCAATCCGCACACTGTCTCGGGAACAGGCGCCGTCATCAGGCCGCCGGTCTGCGACCGACTCGACTTCGAACTCGAATTGGCCGTCGTCATCGGCGGCGGCCCGCAGGCACCCGAATCCAACCTCGACGTTGCTCAGAGCGAATCAGTCATCTTCGGGTACTGCGTCATGAACGACTGGTCGGCGCGCGATCTGCAGGCTCGCGAGATGCAGGTGCGCTTAGGGCCGGCGAAGGGCAAGGACTTCGGCATGACCCTGGGCCCATGGATCGTGACGGCAGACGAGTTCGCCCAGTATCTCGACAACGATGGGTTCCTCGCCGTGCGAGCCGAGGCATATGTCAACGGAGAATTGGTCGGTGAGGACCTGGTGTCGAACATGGGGTGGCCGTTCCCGGAACTGATCGCGTATGCCTCCCGTAACTCGCGTGTTGTCACGGGAGACGTGCTCGGCTCCGGCACCGTGGGCAACGGTGGCTGCCTCGGAGAACTGTGGGGACGCAACGGTGGGCTCGTACCGTCGCCACTGACTCCAGGCGACTCCGTACGCCTCGTGATCGAAGGCATCGGCGAGATCCAGAACACCGTGGGCGAGCCGGTCTCGGCCCCGTCGATTCCGACTGCCCGCCCGCGAACAAGACAACGGTGGCGGTAGTACCGCAGTCCAGCTCAGTTCGGCAGCTCTACCCCGGCCCAGCGGGGCCCAAATCCCAGCACGACGGCGGTGCGCGTCTCATCCGCACCGGTTCCGTCCTCGTCGGAGAAGTCAGTGACGATGGTGCCAGCCTCGGCATCGGCTCGGGTGCCGGCATCGCCCGGCTCGCCGCTACCCGTGGCCCGGATCAGCTCGATGTCCAGCCAGGAGGCATCCGGGTCGTCGGGCCAGCCGGCCAACGATTCGGCCAGTCCGCGCCCCCACTCCACCACGGTGACCGAGCGGTCCACGGTGGCGTCCAGATCCAGGTCGGACAGCTCTCCGGCCGAGCCCAGCCGGTAGGCGTCCACGTGCACCAGGTCGGAGCCGGCACCCAGAGCAGGATGGATCCGGGACAGCACGAACGTCGGCGAGATGATCCCCTCGCGCACACCCAGCCCGGCCCCCAGCCCCTGGGTGAAGGTGGTCTTGCCGGCCCCGAGCTCCCCGGTCAGGATCAGCACGTCCCCGGCGTGCAGTACGGACGCCAGGCGCGCGGCCCACGCCTGGGTCGCCTCGGCCCCGTCCAGCTCAACCTCAAGCCGGGACACTGGTTCCGGTAGTCGCGAGGCCGCCCCGGTCAGATCCTTCATCGCCGTCCCCCAGACTGTCGGCGCTCCCCTGCCGACACACCCACCATTTCTGCCCGCAAAGTGAGGGGTGTGGTGAGCATGCTCATCGGCTCTCCCCCGTCGGGGCACCCACGTCTTCGCCGGGCCGGGTGTCTACGTGGATCCGCGGCACCCGGGCCCCGATCCGGGTCACGAGTTCGTAGTTGATGGTGCCGGCGGCGGCGGCCCACTCGTCGGCGGTGATCCCGGAGGCCGGCCCGAACAGCTCCACGGACGCGCCCACAGGGGCCACGGAGGGGTCATCGGTCTTCAGATCCACCACGAACTGGTCCATGGCGATCCGTCCGGCCACTTCATACCGCTGACCGCCGATCGCCACGGGCGCCGCGATCGACGGGCGCGGAATGCCGTCCGCGTAGCCGAGCGGGACCAGCGCCAGGCGCGTGGCCGCCGCGGTGCGGTATCGGTAGCCATAGGAGATTCCCTGGCCGGCGGGCACCGCCTTGTTCTGTGCCACCGTGGTGGTGACGGTCATGGCGGGCACCAGGTCGAAGTCCGCGGCGGGGCGGTCGGAGAAGGGGGTGAGCCCGTAGATCCCAAGGCCCGCGCGGACGAGGTCCAGGTGGGAGTCGGGGCGGTGCAGGATGCCGGGAGTGTTGGCGATGTGCCGCACGTCCGGGTCCACGCCGGCCTCACGCGCGGTCTCGACGGCCTGGTGGAACAGTTCGAGCTGCTCATCGGTCTCGGTCTCGCGGCCCTCCTCATCTGCCACGGCCAGGTGGGAGAAGATCCCGACCACGCGGATCAGCCCCGACTCCTGCAATTCAGCAGCCCGCGCCACCACAGCCGGCCAGTCCTCGACGGTGGCGCCGTTGCGGCCCAGCCCCGTATCGATCTTCAGGTGCACGCGGGCCGGACGCTCCAGGCGCTGCGCGGCCTCGGCGATCGGCTCGAGTTCCCAACCGGACACGCCGAGGTCGATGTTCTCCTCCACGGCCCGGCCGAAGGGGGTGCCGGTGGTGTGCAGCCAGGCGAGCATGGGTGCCGAGACGCCGGCCTCCCGCAGCTCGAGGGCCTCGGAGACGTGGGCCAGCCCGAGCCAGGTGGCCCCGGCATCCATTGCCGCGCGAGCCACGGGCAGGGCGCCGTGGCCGTAGGCGTCCGCCTTGACCACCGCCATCAGCGCGGCCGGCTGCACCCAGGAACGCAGCGTGGCCACGTTGTGCCGGATGGCGGCCAGATCCACGACGGCGGCGCGCTCGGCCGGTCCGTTGCGCTTCAGGGGCCCCGTGGTGCTGGAGGTGCCGGTGGGCCCGGATCCGGGATGAGGACGGTCCCGGAAAGGATGGCGGTGCTCGGGCAGATAGTCAGTCGACATAGTGCCTGCCATTCTTTCACCCGCGGGCGGCATCCGAGGCAGGAATCGGACCCGCGTCGGATTCCTGACGGCGAACGCCATCCGTGGCTCCGTCCCAGCGGGCGATCCGGCCGGAGTCGATAGAAGTCGGGAGATCTAGATCACATTCGCACCCATCCGCGCGCGCGACGGCTCCGAACACAGGGTGACCGAACATCTAAGCGCAGGACATCGAGGAGGAGATCACGATGCGGAAAAAGATCCTACTGGCGGCCCCGGCTCTCGCGCTGGGCGCATTGACCCTGGCGGCTGCGCCCGCCATGGCGCAGGACGGCGGGGACATCCCGTGGGCGGGGCAGGCCGGACTGCAGCCGTTGAACAACAGCGGCACCGTCGGCGACGCCCTGGTCGAACTTGACGGGAACGAGGCCACGGTCACGGTCAACGTCTCCGGGGCGGCCGAGACCTTCATGGACGGACCCTTCCCTCACGCCCAGCACATTCACATCGGCGCCGACGGCCTCTGCCCCACCGCGGAGGCCGACACGGACGGCGACGGTGCGGTGAGCACCCCTGAGGGACAGCCGTTCTACGGCATGATCGGCACGTCGCTGACCACTGAGGGAGACACCGGCGTGGACTCGGCCCTGGCCATCGAACGTTTCCCCGGCGGTGGGTCCTACTCCTATGAGCGCACCTTCGAGGTCAATGAGGACACCGCCGCAGCCGTGGCGGACGGCACCGCCGTCATCGTCGTCCACGGGGTGGATCCAGCCAACCTGAGTGCCGAGGCACAGGAGAAGATGAGCGAGTTGGACCCGGCCCTGCCCCTGGCAGCCACGCTTCCGGCGGCCTGCGGTGCCGTGACCGCATCGCAGATGGGTGAGATGCCCAAGGGCGGTGCCGATACCGGTTCCCCGGTGCAGCAGGAGGACAACTCCGGCATGCTCATGGGTGCCGGCGCCCTCGCGGTCGCGGCACTGGGCGGTGGCGCCTGGGCCCTGAACCGCCGCTCCAAGAGCGTCTGACCTGGATCCGGATTCCACGATGGTGGCTCCCGCCACCGCCCGCCGCGTAGGCCGGATGGCCTTCGCGGCGCACTCCCGCGGCAGGACGAACCGTGCCTGACCGGCACCGTCAAGAGTGAACCAACCGGCGCCGGCCCCCCGGGCACGTAGGGGACGAGTACGGACCCGCCTTACCCCCGGCGGACCCGGCCCCTAGGTTCGAGTCCATGAAGGGCATCATCCTGGCCGGGGGCACCGGCTCCCGGCTCCACCCGATCACGCTCGGCGTCAGCAAACAACTGGTCCCGGTCTATGACAAGC
>NZ_JALDXU010000128.1:0-7610 GCF_032154715.1 Citricoccus sp.
CCCCCCACCTCCAGCATCCACACCGCCGCGCCTTGAGAGACCCTGATCAGAGGACCAGCAGAGGCACCATGAGCGAGGTGACGAAGAGCACCACGGTGCCGCCGAACCGCGTCGAGATAGCCGCGAACGGCATCATGTGCATCCGGTCTGCCGCGCTCAGCACCGAGACGTCGCCACTGCCGCCGGTATCCGCCATCACCAGCCCCGGCGTGACCGCCGCTTCCACGAAGTTGAACTTCACGAGCCATCCGATGATCCCGGACGACACTGCGGCGACGGCAACCGTGAGGAAGATCAACAGGATGAAGGAGGGGTCGGACACCGAGGCGAGGACCTCGTCGATGTTGATGTAGGTGAGGGAAACGCCCACCAGCAGAGCCGGCACCAGAACGGCGTTGATGAGATCGCCCCAGTCGGTCGCGGATGCCTCCAGATCCTTCGGCAGCAGGTTGAGCAGCTTGAGGGCCACCAGGACCACGATGGCCCAAGCAAACGGGTGCAGCACTGGGAGGTAGGCACCGAGCAACTCGCCGGTGACGAACACGACCGCCGTCAGCAGCAGCCCCTTGCCCAGGGTGATGAACGAGGAGCTCGAGTTCTTCTTCGGCATCTGCAGATCCTCAGATTTACCGTGAATCCGCATCAGCTCGCCGTTGCCGGAGAAACCCACGAACAGCTTCGGCTTCTTCCGGCCGATGCCGTTCAGCAGACCGGCGAAGATGATGCAGAAGATGTTGGCCAGTACCACGGCGGACATCAGATCCCCCATGAAGGCATCCGATCCTTGACCGGTCCGCTCACCGTACATCTCGGACATCGGCAAGGCACCCAGCCCCAGACCGCCGGCCATGACGGGGGCCGCGATCAAGAGGACGCCCTCGAAGAAGCCCCTCCCGAAGAGCATGGAGAGGGCACCGATGCCCACGAAGACCACCGTGATGGCCCCCAACAGCGGAACCGCGAACCGGGGGCCGGCCTTGATGAGCAACTGGCGGGGCATGCCCAGAATGGATCCGGCAATGATGGCCATCACGAAAAAGTCCAGGAAGCCCTGTTCGTCCACGAAGGTACTGGCCACCGTGATGATCTGCTCCGGGACCAGGCCGAAGTAGACCAGCGTGGCCGGGGCGAAGGTGCACAGGATGGTCGGCAGGCCGTAGTCGCGGATCAGCGGTACCCGGTTGCCCAGCCAGATGAAGAGCCCACCGAGGAGGATGGTCACCGCGAAGCCGCCCAGCATGGTCTCCGGCAGGTTGCCGGTCATCGCGGCGACGACCACGATGGCCGCCAGGACCAGGTAGATGGGGAGGGGGACGCTGGCGATCTGCCTCCAGCTAGCGCCACCGTAGTGGACGCCCGGTCGGCCGTCGACGGACTTCTCCACCGGGTGGGCGAGACCGGTCCCGGACGTGCCGGTAGTGCCGGCGGAGATTTCCTGCTCGACGGCGTCGCGGGTCTCGTGCCCGTCGGATGGCGGACGGCCGGTCGATGTCCGAGAATCCTTGGACTCGTGGGTCGAAGTGGACTCGTCAGTCGAGTGGGTGGACATGGTGGCCCCTTTCTGGGGGTTCTCCGTGCGTAGGGGTGTGGAGAGGGGTGTCAGTGGTGGGCGGGCTCAGGCAGTCTCGGCGCGGCGGCGAGCAGGCGCCGGGCCAGGGCGGTGGCCTCGGCCAGGGCCTCCTCGTCAACGCCGGTCTCCAGGCCCTGCTGGTGGAGATGCCGGACGAGTTCTCCGGTGGCAAGGTTGCCGGCCGCACCGGGGGCGAAGGGGCAACCGCCGTAGCCGCCGAGGGCGGAGTCGAACCGGGTGATGCCGCGCTCGATCGCGGCGTCCACGGTGGCCAGTGCCTGGCCGTGGGCGTTGTGCAGGTGCAGGTAGTAGGTCAGCTCCGGCTCGCCGGCGAGCACGTGGTCCAGGCTGGCGACCAGTTCTTCCGTGGTCGTGGTACCGAGCGTGTCCGCCAGGCCGATGTCCATGACGCCCATCGCCTTGAAGGCCCGCACCATCCACAGCAGGTGCTCTGGCTCGATCCGCCCCTCGAAGGGGCAGGTGAACGCGGTGGATATCCCGGCGAAGAAGTCCACGTTGGGGTGCGCCGCCACCTGCTCCCCCAGCCCTGACAGGGACTGCTCGATCCCCCGGCCCGCGTTGGCGGACGAATGCGCCTGACTGGCGGAGGTGACGATCTGCACGTGCCCGGCCCCCGCAGCCGCGGCCCGCTCCACGCCCCGGCCGTTGAGCGCCAGGACGGTGAGCTCCGCCGTCGTGCTGTTCTGGAGGGACTGGAGGACTGCCGCGGCGCCGGCCATCTGCGGAACCCGTTTCGAGTTGACGAAGGAGGCGACCTCCATCCGCCGCACCCCGGCCGCCGCGATGGCCTTGCCGATCTCGCTGCGCTGGGCGGGGGTCAACAGGGCCGGCTCGTCCTGGAGGCCGTCCCGGAGGAAGACGTCTGTGATGCTGATCTCCGGTACGGTCGCCAACTCAACGCACCGCCTTGGAGCCCTTGGTCCCGGACAGTGCGGCGGCGATCTGGTCCTCATCGAACCCGGCCACCTCCCGCAGCACCTGCTCGGTGTGCTCGCCCAGGTCCGGGCCAATCCATGCCACGCGGCCGTCGTGGCCGGGGATCTTCGGGACGACGCCCGGGAAGCGCACCAGTTCGGGCTCCTCCTCGATGACGACCTCGTGAGTCTCGATCATGCCGCGGGCGATGTAGTGCTCGTCCTGGGCGATCGAGGGGGCGTCGTAGACCGGTCCGGCCGGAACGCCCTCCGCGCTGAGCACGTCCAGGGCGTCCTTGAGCGGGCGGGCTCCGGTCCACTCGGCGATGATGCCGTTGAGCTCCCCCTCGCGGGCACCGCGACCCTCGGTGGTGGTCAAGGACTCGTCCTCCGCCAGGTCCTCACGGCCGACGGCACGCATCAGACGCTTGAACACCGAATTCGAGTTGCCCCCGATGACGACCTCCAGGCCATCACCGGTCGGATAGGAGCCCGTGGGGACGACGCCGGGCAGGCGGCCGCCCGTGCGCTGGCGGACCATGCCGTAGGCGTCGTAGTCCGGCACGAGGGACTCGAGCAAGCTGAAAACACCTTCATACAGGGCCACGTCCACGACCTGCTGGCCGCGGGTGTCCCCGCCGCGGGCCTTCTGGAGCATCAGCATCAGGGCCCCGATGACCCCGTAGAGGCCGGCGACGGTGTCCCCCACGGAGGCGGCGGCACGTCCTGCCGGGCGGTCCGGCTCCCCGGTGAGGTACCGCAGTCCGGCGAAGGACTCGGCGGAGCTGCCGAAACCCGCTCGATCCTTGTACGGCCCGGTCTGGCCGTAGCCGGAGATGCGGACCATGACCAGATCCGGGTTCCGGGCGGTCAACTCGTCCGGTCCGAGACCCCACTTCTCCAGGGTGCCCGGACGGAAGTTCTCGATCACGACGTCGGCCGTGGTCGCCATCCGCAGGACGGCCTCGCGGCCCAGCTCGCTGCGCAGGTCCAAGGCCACCGACTTCTTGTTGCGGCCCATGGTGCGGAAGAGCATCGAGGTCTCACCGCGGGTCTTGCGCCAGTCTCGCAGCTCATCTCCGCCGGCGGGGCGCTCGACCTTGATGACCTCGGCGCCGAAGTCTCCGAAGAGACGTGCGGCGAAGGGGGCGGCGATGAAGCTGCCCAGTTCGAGGACGCGGATGCCCTCGAGCGGAAGGATGTTCGTTCCCGTGTTGATGGCTTCGCTCACGCGACAACCTCCTCGGCCAGAACGCTCGCCGCTCGCTTCGTGGCCGTGACGACTCCGCTCGGGATACCGCCCCGCAGGACCGCATCGATGTTCTGCCACACGGTCGCGATCCTGCGCTCGACGTTCTCCCAGCCCACGCCCGCCATGTGGGGGGTGCACACCGCCCGCTCCATCGCCAGCAGTTCGCTGGAGATGTCCAAGGGCTCCCGCGCGTAGACATCGAGGCCGGCCCCGGCGATGCGCCCATCGCGCAGACAGTCGATGAGCGCGCCCTCATCCACGACCTCACCGCGCCCGACATTGACGAGGAGACCGCTCCGCTTCATCAGCGCCAGTTCGTCACGGCCGATCATCGTGTCGGATTCGGCATTCAGCGGAACACTCAGGCAGACGATGTCGGAGATCGCCATGAGCTCCTCCAACGGCACGGAGCGCGCCGGGATGAGCTCGGACACGGTCAGAGGGATCTCCGCACGGTCATAGAAAACCACGTTGGCACCGAAGCCGTGGTGCACGACCCTGCCGACCCAGCGCCCGATATTCCCGAGACCGACGATCCCGACCGTCTTGCCGTAGAGCTCCGAGTAGGATGTCTCGTCCAGGTCCTCGCGCCATTTCCCATCGCGCATCAACTGCAGGGAGGCTGGGATTCGGCGCAGCAGGGTCAGCATCAGGGTGAGCGCGTGCTCCGCGACGGAGATGGAATGGGTCTTCATCTGGGCTACCGGAACGCCCAGTTGGTCCAGGACAGTCAGGGGCAGCTGTCCGTAACCCGAGCTCATGTACTGAATGAACTTCACATTCTCCGCGGCCAGGAACACCTCTTCGGGAACACTGACGCCCGAGATGAGGAAATCGGCACCCGCGGCCTCACGGCACATGTCCGCGACGTCCGCATCCGCCGGCATCACCGTGACACTGAAGCCCTCCGGCGTGGAATCCACCAGCCGGTCGATGTAGTCCTTCAAGGGGTTGAGGAACAGAACCTTATACGTCATGGGTGCGCGCCTTTCGTACGTCACGATCTAGCGGCGGCACGGTGTTCGTGCCGCCCTGGTACTACCGAAGCGGACAGGGCGCCGACGACGGCGTTCACCACGTCCTGGGTGCTCGCGGTTCCGCCCAGGTCGCGAGCCCGGGGGCCGGTGGCCAACGCCGATTCGACGGCGCCGTGAAGGTCTCGCGCCACCTGGGAGCACAACTCGTCCCCGCGGCGCTCTCCCAACCACTCGAGCATCATGGCGGCCGACAGGATCATCGCCGTCGGGTTGGCGATCCCCTGGCCTGCGATATCGGGCGCACTCCCGTGCGATGGCTGGAACACACCATGCGTGAGATTGACGTCGGCAGAGGGCGCGACCCCCAGACCACCCACGAGGCCCGCTGCGATCTCGGAGACGATGTCCCCGAAGATGTTCTCCGTGACGACCACGTCGTAGCGTTCCGGATCGGTCACCATGTACATCGATCCGGCGTCGATGTAGAACTTCGCGCTGCCGATGTCGTCGTTCTTCGCAGCGACCTCGTCGAACACCTTCTCCATCAGGACGTTGCTTCGCAGGGCGTTGGACTTGTGCAGTAGGGTCACATGGCCCGGGGTGCCCCGCTTGCGGCGTGATCGTGCCTGGGAGAAAGCCACGTCGAAGAGCTTCTCGCACGTGGCCCGGGTGATCGTCATGCGATCACTCGCACGTTCATCGCTGGGCTCGTGCTCATCAGCCAACCCTGCGAACATTCCCTCGGACGTTTCACGGATGACGAGCATGTCGATGTTCTTCGCCTTGACAGGACTCTCCACCCCGGGGAACAGCCGAACCGGCCGGAGGCTGGAGAAGAGGCCGTAATGGGCCCGCATCTCCACCTGAGCGCCCAATTCAAGCCCTTCCGGTCCGCGGACGTCCGGCAGCCCCATGGCACCGAACAGCACGGCGTCCGCCCTGCCGATCTCGTCCATGTCGGCGACGGTGATCTTCTGCCCGGTACGGCGGTACAGGTCTGCGCTGAAGTCATGGAAGGTGAAGTTGAGGCTCAGCCCGTACCGAGCCTCACATTCCCTCAGGACGGACAGGGCGGCGTCTGTGACCTCAGGGCCGATTCCGTCCCCCGCGATGACCGCGATTTCATAGTGAGCCATGGTTCTCCTGCCTTGCTCGTCGCGAGCTGGTGGGCGGCATCTCCCCGGTCCACAGACTCGCTGACGCTATGCGCCTCACATTCCCACTGTGTGGGAACTACTTATTGATCAGTGGGAAGACCATAGCAGCGAGTGACGCGGCTCACAAGAGGGGCGCAGGGGGTGGCGAGGTCGGTTCCGGGCGCACACGTCAGCAGGGCGCCACCGGAGGCACGCCGGCGCAGTGCGACGGTGCTCCAGGGGCACCATGCCGGGGCGGTGCGACAGCTCGGGCCGGCGCGCTCGGCGTCGGGACTCAGGGAAGGCCGATGGTCTCCATGGCGTCCCCCAGACGGATGGCTGCCCGGACCGTGCGCTCGCCGAAGTCAGCGCCGGGACTGTCCTCGACCCGGGCCAGGGGCACGGCCACACAGACGGCACCGACCAGTTCGCCCGCCACCGTCACGGGTGCGCTGACCGAGCCGAGCCCGGGCGTGCGCCGGCCCATCGATTCGACCCAACCGTGACGGTCGATCTGGGTCCGCGCCTCCTCCTCGTCGGCCAGCAGCCGTCCGGCGGAGCCCGCCGGCAGTGGCTGTCGGGTCCCGGTCGGCAACGTCGCGCGGAGGGTGTGGGTGCTGTCCACCGTGGCCAGACACAAGCGGTCCTGCCCTCGGCGCACCCAGAGCTGGCTGGTCTCCCCGGTGTCGTCGCGCAGTTCGGTGAGGATCGGCATCGCGGCGTTCTCCAGGGCGGAGCGGACGAACCGGGCGCCCCGCCGGAACCGACCGTCGGAGTCACGGCGAAGGAACTCGAACTCGGTCATGGACAGGGCGAGTCGGTGCACGGTGGACACGGACAGCTCGGTGCGGCGGGCGATGCCGCTCGCGGAGGCCGGCCCGGTCTCCACCGCGTCCAGGATGGCGGCCACCCGCTCCAGCATGCGGTTGCCGCCGCCCTCACGTTCACTCATCCACTCATCATAGGGAGCCGACGAGGGGGTGCGGCCTGAGGTGCGGGACGCAGTCAGTCCACGGGCAGCGGGCGCGGGGCCGGGACGGCACCGGCCATGGACTCGGCCATGTATTCCGCCACGACGTCCTGGGAGATCGGCAGGTCGAGCACGAACACGCCCTTGGCACCCCGGTCCACCCAGTCGCGCAGGACGTCGAGGTCCTGCAGGCTCGCCGCCTTGATCCCCTCGGCTCCGAACGCCCGGCCCACGGCGGCGAAGTCGACCTCGTCGATGAGCATGGCCTGATCGTCCAGTCCGCGCGCGGCGTACTGGTGCAGTTCAGCACCGTAGGCGGCGTCGTTGAAGACCACCACCACGCCGGAGCGGGCCTGCTTCACGAAGCTCTCCAGATCGGCCAAAGCCATCAACCCGCCCCCGTCACCCGTCACCAGCACGGTGGTCCGGTCCGGCCGAGCCATCGCGGCACCGACGGCGGACGGGAACCCGAGGCCGATCGACTGGAACGCCGTGCCCACGAACAGATGCGAGCGGGCATCCGGGACGGAGCACATCAGCGGGACCCAGCCGATGAAGTGCCCGCCGTCCTGCACGAAGGTCCGCTCCCGGGGCAGGATCTCCTCCAGGGCCAGCGCCATGGTGCGCGGGTCCAGTCGGCCGTCCGGAGCCAGTCCCCGGGGCACGACGCCGGCTCCCGCCTTCTCCGTCCCGGGTGACGCATCCAGGCGCGGGGCCGGCGGAATCGGCTGACGGGCCCGCCAGCCGCCGTCCGGCCGGCCGTTCTCACG
>NZ_JALDXU010000129.1:0-7557 GCF_032154715.1 Citricoccus sp.
ATCGGGCCGTCCAACGGGCCCGATCGGGTACCGGTGCGGCTGCTGGGACGGATGGCGCCGGCGTCGTCCGCTGCCGTGCCGTCCCCCGCCACGCGCCGGACGGACGGCATGCCGAGGCTGACCAGCGCGCGTCCGGAGGCGCGGGCCTCCTCCACGCGCTGCCGGTCCTGCTCCACAAACGCCACATGGCGCCAGGTATCCGCGCCGAGGCCCTCCGAGTTGTCAAAGGAGGAGTTGGAGAGGGTGTAGTCCGAGTCGACCGGGTTGCGGTTCCACTCCTTGCAGGCCACCTCGCAGGCCTTACAGCCGATGCAGATGGAGGTGTCCGTGAAGAAGCCTTTGCGCGGATGCGGGTGCTCGTAGTGGGCGTCCGCCGTGGGGTTGCCCTCCACGGCCGCGTCCGGCCCCTGGGTCAGCTGCACCATCTAGTCCTCCCTTCCTGTGCGTGGTTCGGTGGCCGGGGGCTGAGGTCCGGATTGCTGGCCCGGGTGCCGGCCCAGCGGACCCGGTGGATCGTGCGGCAGGACCGGCCCGTCCGCGGACGGGTGCGGCCGTGCGCTCGTCATCTCGGGCGGTGCCATCGGGTCAGCCTCCGGCCCGGCGTCCTCACCGGTTCCCGTGACGCCCTCGTTGCCGCTGTCGACCGTCAGGCCCGCCCGCCGCTGGTAGCCGGCGACGAAGTCCAACAGGTCGGTACCCCGAGGCCGGCGGCCCGGGATGATGTCACAGGCCGCCACCTTGGACCCCTGGATGAGCACGTTCGGATCCAGCGTCACACCGATCAGGTCGTTCGCGGAGTCCCCGCTGACCACGGCGTCACCACCGACTCCCCAGTGATAGGGCAGGCCGATCTGGTGGACGGTCTGTCCCTCCGCGCCGCCGATCCGCAGCGGCCGCATGCGTTCGGTGACGAGCACCTTCGCCTCGATGGCCGTGCGCGGCGAGACGATGGTCGCCCAGCCGTAGGGTTCCAGCCCGCGCTCGGCCGCCAGCTCCGGAGACACCTCGCAGAACATCTCGGGCTGCAGTTCGGACAGGTAGGGCAGCCAGCGGCTCATGCCGCCGGCCGTGTGATGCTCGGTCAGCCGGTAGGTGGTGAAGAGGAACGGATACACGTCCGCGCCTGGCATCCCGGCACTGGGCTTGCTGTAGTTGTCCGAACGCGGCACGGTCACCCGGGTGGGGTTGTGCTGCTGCGCGTACATCACGTTCGGGACCGGGGACTCCTGGGCCTCGTAGTGCGTGGGCAACGGTCCATCCACCATGCCCTTCGGAGCGAACAGCCAGCCCTTGCCGTCGGCCTGCATGATGAATGCGTCGTCCCCGGCCAGAGCCGCAGGACCGCCGGCCTCCGGGTCTGGCGTCGTGCCGGGAGCCAGGGTGACCGGGAAGTCCGGCACATCGTTGCCGACCCAGCGGCCCTGCTCCTCATCCCACCAGACGAGCTTCTTGCGCTCGCTCCACGGTCTGCCCTCGGGGTCCGCGGACGCGCGGTTGTAGAGGATGCGGCGATTGGCCGGCCAGGCCCAGCCCCACTCCTTGCCGGCGGGGCCGTCCGCCGCCCCGGTTTCCCGGTCCGCGGCGTGGTTGATGCCGTCCGCGTAGACGCCCGTGTAGATCCAGCAGCCACCCTCGGTGGAGCCGTCCGCCTTCATCTCATTGAACGTGGACAGGTGCTTGCCGGCGTCGGGTCCGGTCAGGTGCCGTCCGTTGATCTCCTGCAGCACCGCGTCGCCGTCCGGCTCGCCGTGCTCGTCCACCGGGTAGTCCCACGTCAGGTTCAACAGGGCGCGGTCCCGCGGATCGGTGGAGCCGGCCAGGCGGGCCCGGATGCGCTGACCGACCTCGTAGAAGAATTGCAGTTCACTCTGCGCGTCGCCCGGGGGCTGGACCGCCTGATGGCGCCACTGCACCAGCCGCTGGGTCTGGGTGAAGGTGCCGGCCTTCTCCACGTGGTTCGCCGCCGGGAAGAAGAACACCTCAGTCTCGATGTCCTCGGTGCGCAGCTCGCCGGTCTCGATCTCCGGCCCGTCCTTCCACCAGGTGGCGGACTCGATCAGCTGGAAGTCGCGGACCACGAGCCACTTCAGGTTCGCCATGCCCATCCGCTGCATCCGGCCGTTGGCCGAGCCCACGGCGGGGTTCTGCCCGAGGATGAAGTAGCCCTCGACCTCGCCGGCCATCATGCCCTCGACCGTCTGGTAGGTCCCGTGTGGCCCGGTCAGTCGCGGCAGGTAGCCGTAGCCCCAGTCGTTCTCCTCGGTGGCGGCATCCCCCCACCAGGCCTTGAGCAGGCTGATGGTGTAGGCATCGGCATTGGCCCAATAGCCCTTCTGCTTCTTGGAGGCGATCCCGTCCAGGTAGGTGGACAGGTCCTCCTTCTCCACGGTCGGCATCGGGAGGTAGCCGGGCAGCAGGTTGAAGAGGGTGGGGATGTCCGTGGAGCCCTGGATCGAGGCGTGACCGCGCAGCGCCATGATGCCGCCGCCGGGCCGGCCCATATTGCCGAGCAGCAGCTGCAGGATCGTGGCGGTACGGATGTACTGGGCACCGACCGTGTGCTGGGTCCAGCCGACGGCGTAGGCGAAGCACGTGGTTCTCTCCCGCCCGGAGTTCTCCGTGACGGTCTGGGCCAGCATCTCGAAGTCCTCCACCGAGATGCCGCAGACGTCCCGCACCATCTCTGGGGTGTACCGGGAGTAGTGCCGCTTGAGGATCTGGAACACCGAGCGCGGGTGCTGCAGTGTCTCGTCCCGCCGCGGCTTGCTCACATCCAGCTCGGGACCGCCCATGCCGTACTGGTCACCGGCGGCTTCCGCGGTCTCCTCGGCACCGTCCTGTTCGGCCGGGGCGTCGCCGTCGTTGCCTCCTGTGGCCTTCGCGGCACCTGCATCCGCAGGGTTCCGCGAGTGCGCGGAGGAATCCGGCTCATAGGACCAGCTGGACATGTCATAGCCGCCGGTCTCCGGGTCGAAACCGGAGAACAGGCCATCCAGGTCCTCGGTGTCCCGGAAATCCTCGTTGATGACGGACGCGGCATTCGTGTACGCGATCACGTAGTCCTTGAACCACTTCTCGTGCTGGATCACGTAGTTGATCAGTGCGCCCAACAGGACGATGTCCGAGCCGGCCCGGATCGGGACGTGCTTGTCCGCCACGGCCGAGGTCCGCGAGAACCGGGGATCGACGTGGATGACCTTGGCGCCGCGCGCCTTCGCTTCGGTCACCCATTGGAAGCCCACCGGGTGGGCCTCGGCCATGTTCGAGCCCTGGATGATGATGCAGTCAGCGTTGGCCATGTCCTGCAGCGTTTGGGTGGCGCCGCCGCGCCCGAAGGAGGTCCCCAGACCGGGAACCGTGGCGGAGTGTCAAATACGGGCCTGGTTCTCGATCTGGATCGCTCCAGCCGCGGTGAAGAGCTTCTTGATCAGGTAGTTCTCTTCGTTATCCAGGGTGGCACCGCCGAGCGAGGCGATGCCCATGGTGCGCCCGAGGTGGCGGCCGTGTTCGTCCACGTCCTGCCACTTGTTGCGGCGGGACTCCAGGAACCGGTCGACCACCATCTCCGTGGCGGTCTCCCGGTCCATCTCCTGCCAGTCCTTGGCGCGGGGGGCGCGGTACAGGACTGTTGTCTGGCGAGTGTCCGAGTTGACGAGCTGCTCACTGGCCGAGCCCTTGGGGCACAGCCGGCCGCGGGAGATCGGCGATTCCGGGTCCCCCTCGATCTGGACGACCTTCTCGTCCGAGACGAAGACCTTCTGTCCGCAACCAACGGCGCAGTAGGGGCACACGCTCTGGACCGCACGGTCCGCCGTGGTGGTGCGCGGGGTGATCTCCGTGGTCTTCCGGGACACCACGGAAGAGCTGCGGCCCAGGGGGTCGCCGCCCAGGAGTTGCCGGAGCACCGGCCATCCCATCGAAGTCTTCCGTGACATGGCTCCCATCCTAATCCACGTGAGGGGTGATGCCAGCGGTCTCGGTGAGGCTCACGTGTCGGTGGACGGTGATCCGCCTGCCGGCATGCTGTCTACGGGGGTTCGGGGAGGTCCTGACGTCGCCACCCCGGGGCCGGCGAGCACCTCCAGTGCCGCCAACAGGATCAGTACCACCGTCAGGACGGACGCGACTCCGGCCGGGCCTGGACGGTCGAGAAGGAGGAAGACCAGCGCTCCTGCAGCGATCACGACGACTTGCAACGCACGGCGATAGGTGGCCAGCACACCGCCCACCCTTTCGCCCGCCAACCCACCTGGCCGACCACCCAGGGTACGGATGCGATGGAATCCGGATGAGATCCCTGTGCGGACGCCGGTGGCGGTCACCGAGCGGCCCGTGAGGTAGGCCGCACCGGCGACGATGACGCCGACCACGAAGGCAGTGCGCAGGCCGGTCCGCAGGAAACGGACGACCGTGTCAAAGGCCGCCGCCGCCGCAGGACGGGACAACAGCTCCGCCGGCACATATCCCAGATAGAGCTCTCGGGCGATCCACAGGCCGCCGGCCAGAGCGAGCATCGAGGCGGCCACCCCCAGCCCGGCGACCATGGTGGCGCGGCGCCGGTTGCGTGCCACCAGAACCCCGGACGCCAGCACTGCTAGCGCACCGATGATCAGCCAAGCCCCCGCAAGGTCCAGTGCCGCGAAACCAGCCTGGGCGGCACCCAGACGGGGCACCTCGAAGAGGACGAACGAAGTGTGGATCTCCGGCACGCTCGCAGCCACGCCGATGCCCCGCTCGACCAATCGCCCCTTAACGATCTCGACGAAGGGCGCGATGTCCAGGGCCACCTGCCCGCCCTCGGAGATCTCCACCCCGTCCCGGGTCTGACCGGTCAGAGTGGCGACCAGCTGGGCGTGGACGGCGCGATTGGCCTCGGCCCACACGTCGGCGAAGCGCTCTGAGGAGACGACGTTCAGCACCTGCCCCTCCACGAAGCCCTGCACGCCGTCTGTCATGGGTACCGAGAGCCCGGTGATCCGATCTTGCATCCCTGCCGGCAGATCGGTGCGCCCGGCCAGTGCTTCCAGCGCGGTCTCAGCGGTCCCTTCAACATCGAGTTCTTCCATCACTGCCGCCGTGACGGTCCGCGAGAGCGCCTGTTGCAGGGCCGGGTCATCGATCAGCGGGTCGATGGTCTCCACATAGGCATCAGTATCCGTGATGTGGGTGTCCAGCCACGACGCCACCACGGAGACGGGGGCCATGACGCATCCGAGGAAGATCAGAATCGCGGCGCCGAACGCACGCAGGCGGCCCGTCCAGCGACCGGACCCTCTGGTGCCCGGCGCCACATCCGGCGGGTTTCGTGGCGAGCCGGCCTGAGCCGCACGGAGGGAAGCGACCTCCGCGCGGAGCCGGAGCAGCTCTTCGTGCTCGGACGATTCCTTCTCGGTGCTCATCTCTCACTCTCCGGGCAGTGCAGGGGACGGCCACCTGCTTGATTCAACCTCGCGAGGCGGGGTGTGGCTTCGGGCATCACACCATCTGGGTGATACCCGAGCCCTCTTCCCCTTAGCGTCCTCATGACTGTAAGATCCAGGTGACCTTAAAGTCGCTTTGACCATAAGCAGGCTGGCGGGGTCGAGTGGGAACGACGTCGTCCACAGGCGAGGAAGACAGGAGGAGTGCATGGAACAGTCATCTGCCCGGTTCGCTGTGTCCACGGTCATCTTCGCCCTGCGGCCGAAAGCCGACGCCACTGATTCCACACCGTCGCTGTGGACACCGTTCGTGCTGCGAACCCGTGAACCGCATCTGGACCGCTGGGCTCTGCCCGGAGGGTGGCTTCCGGCCGACGAGGCACTGGAGTCGGCCGCCGCCCGTACCCTGGGCGAGACGACCGGGCTGCATCCCAGCTACCTGGAACAGCTCTACACCTTCGGCGCGGTGGACCGCTCGCCCACCGGCCGCGTGGTGTCCGTGGTCTACTCCGCCCTGGTCCGCACGGATGAGGTGGAACGGGCCACACCTGGGGAGAACGTCCGGTGGTTCCGTGCCGACCGGCTGCCCCGGCTCGCCTTCGACCACAACGCGATCGTCGACTATGCCTTGGAGCGACTGCGCACCAAGGTCGAGTATGCGCACATCGCCCACACCTTCCTCGGTGAGACCTTCACCCTCGCCCAGCTCCGGTCCGTCCACGAGGCCGTGCTCGGGCAGGAGCTCGACGCCGCGAACTTCCGCCGCTCGATGACCGCTTCCCCCGACATCGTCGCCACCGGCGAGCTGATGGCCGGCACCCCACACCGGCCACCCAAGCTGTATCGGTACCGCAACCAGACGCACGCCGCCCGGCGCCGTGACGTCCAACCCGAGAATCCCACCGCAGAAAGGGTCCGACCATGACGGCCCACCCGACCACCGTCCGCCAGCATTCCCCCGCGGGGGCGCCCCCCTCCTCCGGGGCTCCGATCGACGCCTCCGTGGACCGGACCCTGAAGCTCATCGCCGCCGGTTCCGCCGGTGGGTCCTCCTGCGCCCCCTCCTTGGACTCCGCACCCTGGATGCTCGACGCCGGCCCGGACGGAACGCTGCCCGGGCCCGGCTATGGCCCCGGGGCGTCGCAAGACGACCCGCTGCCAGGGGCGGCACCGCGCCAGGGCGAACTGCCGGCCTCCTACCGGGAGGCCACCGACGAGGACCTCCACGAACGGATCCGCTCGGCCAAGACCGAGCTGGGCGACCGCGTGGTGGTGCTGGGTCACTTCTACCAACGTGACGAGGTCGTGGCTCATGCCGATTTCGTGGGGGACTCCTTCCAGTTGGCCAAGGCAGCCCGAACCCGCCCCGAGGGGGAGGCGATCGTCTTCTGCGGCGTGCACTTCATGGCCGAGACCGCCGACCTGCTCTCCACACCCGAGCAGTCGGTGATTCTGCCCAACCTGGCCGCGGGCTGTTCCATGGCGGACATGGCGGACCTCGATTCCGTCACGGACTGCTGGGAGCAGCTCGAGGAGGTCTACGGGACCGCACCAGACGCCGACGGCAGGGTCCCGGTCATCCCGGTGACGTACATGAACTCCTCCGCGGCGCTCAAGGGCTTCGTCGGCGAGCGCGGCGGCATCGTCTGCACCTCCTCGAATGCGGCTCAGGTGCTGGAGTGGGCCTTCGAGCGCGGACAACGCGTGCTGTTCTTCCCGGACCAGCACCTCGGGCGCAACACCGCGAAGGCGATGGGCATCCCCCTGGAGCAGATGCCCCTGTGGAATCCGCGTAAGCCACTGGGCGGCAGCACCGAGGACGAGCTGGTGGAGGCCAGGGTCCTGTTGTGGCACGGCTTCTGCTCGGTGCACAAGCGCTTCACGGTCGCCCAGATTGAGAAGGCCCGGGCCGATTTCACTGACGTCCACGTCATGGTGCACCCGGAGTGCCCCATGCCCGTGGTGGACGCCGCTGATTCCTCCGGATCCACGGACTTCATCGTCAAGGCCATCGAGGCGGCCCCGGCCGGGTCCACCTTCGCCATCGGCACGGAGATCAACCTGGTCCAGCGCCTTGCCGCCCAGTACCCGCAGCACACCATCTTCTGCCTGGACCCGGTGATCTGCCCGTGCTCCA
>NZ_JALDXU010000022.1:0-36824 GCF_032154715.1 Citricoccus sp.
CGCCAGGGAGAAGCGCGTGGTCACCGGCCCGGGGGCCGGCACATGTCACACGCCGTAGTAGAGCTCGAAGTCCTGCCGGGGTATTGGGGGCCGTTGGTATCTGCTGATATCCGCTAGATGTCGGGGTTTTCGTAGTTGCCCCGGAGGGGCGGTTATGGACGGATTACGGACCTATTGCGGACTTTTTGCGGACTGGGGACACCGCGATCCCCAGCTTCTGGCCGCGGGGCTGCAGGCGCCGGACCGGCTACCCCTCCGGGGGTGATGTTGTCTGTCCAGCGTTCCGTTCTCGCCTTGGACCATAGAGGTCGGCGTGGTGACGTTGACGCCTGACCGCTATCCGGGGCGAAGATTTGCCTCGTCGTGTTGGATGCGGCCGCCAACGGCTAGATCAGCTGCGAGGAGACCTGTTCAGGGAGTAGTTCGGGATTGGAAGCAGTGTTCTGGGTCATGATGTGTCCTTACGCATCGGAGGGAGCGTTCTCGACCTCGACGTCTCCAGGGCCAGTGAGGGCACCCAACCAGTGCGCACCCTCTCACTATGTACCCCTAGGGGGTATGTGGCAGCACCTGGCGCACCTGCCTACTTGCCGAACTTGCCGGTGCGCCGCTTGTTCTCCCAGCGCTCCAATTGGTGCGTGGTTCTCCTGTCGTACCCGATGGACTCCATCGCCTCGACGACCTGACCAATTGGGAGGTCTTCTTCGGCGCATTCCGCCAACAGCTTGGGCATCAACTCGTCGGTCTGGCCAGTGCTGGTCCAGCCGTTGTTACCGAGGTGGTCGATGAAGTCCAACAGCTCGCGTTGCTCTTCGGTGAATCCGATCCACTGGAAGTTGGGTGGTTTCCTGGCCATGATCTTGTCCCCTCTCAGACTCGTGACCGGAGGAGTCCGGCCAGACTCGACCGTATCCGAAGAGCCAGTTGCACCCTGCCCGGCGTCACCGCTGATCGAGTTCCTATCGCACGACTCGTCGTATCCGGTCAAGAGTAACGTCGGTGTCCATGGGCGAACCCTACTTTGGCCGGCGCATCCCGTCACTAGGGCCGGGCAAACCATGTCACCGGACTTCGGAGTCCAGCGGCCTAGGAAGGGCCCCGCCAGCCGGGCAGGTCTCTGTCTAAGGCTCGGCGCCGCTCGGCGGGCAACACCCCGGCGTGGTGCCTGGTGCGCTGGTTGTCCAGCCACGTGCCCAATGGTTCTTCTGAACCGCCGCGGCGCGGCCATCGGCCGTGTTCTGTTCGGAGCCGGACGACGTCGACTAGGTGGAGCCGCCACGCTGCGTCGTAGTGCAGGCTGCGGGTGTCGGTCTGCCAACCGGGGATGGTCTCATTCAGCCACCGGGCTCGATGTACGGCCAGTCGGCCCAGGTTGTGCTCGGACCGCTGGGTGCTGAGCCACTGGGCGAGGGGCCCTTCGGGGTCGTCGTAGGAGTTCCGGTACGGGCGCCGGCCGTGCTCCTCGATGAACGCCAGCACGCGGGCGTGGGCGGCCTTCCACCTACGGTCTCGATCCGGGACCGATTCTGGACGTGGTCGGGGCCGGTCGTGGAGGTACAGGCGGCCCTCCACCATCTCGGGGTACTTGTGTGCGATGCGGCCCAGGTAGTCGCGGACCTTCTGGACGGGCTGGTCGTTGAGCTCAGCGATCTTCTCCGGGGTGATGCCCTGCCGGTAGAACAGCACCCACTCCGGGTGGAGCAAGCGGGGGCCATCGGTCATGAGCAACAGAGTAGTCGGCCCTCGGGTCCGCTGGGCTGACTGCTCTACGAATCTCCCCGCCGGTCAAGCCCAGCTGTCTCGTGGGAGGTCTGGGTAGTGGAAGGCGGAGTCGTCGTAGGGATCGGTCCAGTTGGACTCGCTGCGGTGGATCCGTTTCACGTCGGTGGCGTCCATCCATGCGAGGTGCCGGTCTTCGAAGGCGTGGCCGGTGACCCAGAGGGCGTAGACCTTGTCCTGGGTCCAGGCCCTGGCTTGGCCGTCTGCGGTGGTGCCGTCGGGCAGGGTGATCCGGATGTAGGGTTCCTGGCCTTCACGGGGGCGGGTCACGTGCCCCCAGGCGTCATCTCGTTCGCTGTACTGCACCGTCACAGGGTAGGCCCGGCCCCGGACGCGCAAAAGCCGCCCCCACCAACCTCGAGCGTGGCGGTGGGGGCGGCTCTGCGTGGTGGTGCTATTCGACTAGTTGGTGATAACCGATCACCGATGAGCGCTAGTGACGCAATGCTTCACGCTTAGATATATGGGTCACACCAACAGTGGTCGCGACGACCGCGGGGACGAAAACAAGAACGTTGTAGTCCGCGTACTCCACGAGTCCGTATGCGAACAAGCCAGACGTGAGCCCGATGACAGAAAGAATTACGCCGGCGAGGTCGACGCGTCGGCGTGATGTGGCCTCATGAATCGTCGTCATTCGTTGATCTCCTGTGACTCTCCACTTTCAGTACGGTCCACTTAGTTCTGGTGCGACCGTTCTTCTTGGTCGCATCTTCGCGAACGCGCAATCGAAAGATGTCGTTCCTGCGGATAGCCAAGCCGCTCGCCACCCGTCGGAGGAAGGTCTCGTCTTCTACAGTGGCGGACCGATTCTGATCCTTGGTCTTGACTCGCCAACGAGTAGGGTCTTCGAAATCGATGGCCGACATCTGAGCTTCTATCTCGAAGATGGTCTGGTCTTCCTCGATGTCGTCTTCCGGCCGTACGGCTGCGTAATCAGATCTAGTGAGTTCGAAGGCCTCCGGGGCATCATCCTGCGATTGAGTTTCGTCGTCATCCGGACTGGCAACATCGAGTGCGGTTACGCGTGGATCGCTAAGCGGGGCCATGATCTGTCGGAGCTGCTTCTTTCGCCGACGCGTTCGTTTTTGCAGCTCATCCCACGCAGCAGGAGGAATTTCTTGAGCTGTGTCGTCCTGCCAGACCACTTTGACGTTCCCGTTCTCCAGTCGCGAGAAGTCCTTGACCTCTGCCCGTACGGACTTGGTCGCCCACCAAATGATCGTAGATAGCGACGGGACACCGAGTACGGTACCGACCGTTACTGGTTCTGGGTTCTCAGCCACCACGCGTACAACTTCCATGAGGAAGGAGCCTTCTTTCGCAGGGCGTACGAGCACCTCGGATGTTGCCGGCCCCTCGGAATGGAAGACCCCGGCCTTATCGAAGTCTCCGGTGAGGCCAACTAGTCCCTGGAGCACCTCGGCCACATGTGCAGCACGAAGTTCATGCAGAGCGACACCGGTCTGATCTTCACCGGTGAACCGTAGTGTCAGCGCATCTACGACCTTAACGGCCAGCGAATTCTCAATGACCGCGAAGTCCGGTGTGTTCTCCATGATCGGAGCCTAGCGGTGTTTGGACGTCGCCCCGGCCACGGTGCTATTCGGCGACGTGGCGGCCGGGTTCCTTCTCGACGCCGGTGCCGAGGCCGATGGCTTGGAGGAAGGGCTGTAGTCGTGGCCGGGTGAGGAGCCACTGGACGAGGCCGGTGCCGGCGACCCAGGCGCTGGCGGTGAGTGAGTCGATGATGGGCTGGGACAGGGCGGTGAGGTCGATGCCGAGGACGCGGACGAGCCAGGCCAGGGCGACGCCGACCGCGGCGGCCACGATGGTGCGGAGTACGGCCTTCCATGGGTGGGCGACTTGGGTGGGTGTGCCGGGTGCGGGCTGGGTGGTGGCCATGGCTCAGCCGTCCTTCTGGGTGACTGCGTCGATGGCCTTGGCGTTGCCCCAGGACAGGTAGTGCATGTGCTTGCCGGCCTTGACGGGGCGGTCTTTGCCGAGTGAGTGGTCTCGGTAGGTGAGCTCGTGGTCCCAGACCCGCTCGGGGACGAGGGCGAGGTTGTCTTCGAGGTTGCCGACGATCGTGGCCAGGGACCGGGTGTCGGGCTGGCCGGAACGGGTGACGGGGATGGTGGTGCGACCAGTGATGTGGGACTTGATGCGAGCCTCGCTCGCCTTGATCTCGGCGACGATCTGGTTGACTTCTGCTGCGGACAAGGGGATCTCCTTCGGGTTGCTGGCGAAGCCAAGTGCTGGTGCGGTGGGGGTGGTGTCGAGGTTGACGCCGTGGCGGGCGAACCAAGTGACGGGGTCGATCCAGCCGGGGTCACCGGCCCAGCGGGCCATACGAATCGGTCGGGTGGTGTTCTGTGCGATGCCGATGTGCAGGTGGTCGGTGAAGTAGTCGTGGTCGGGCCCGTCGCGCCAGCCGGAGCCGCCGAGGGTGCCCAGCAGCCCGCCGGCGGGGATGGTCCGGCCGGCGCGGGCTGTGAGGGACCGGTGGTGGGTGGTGAACAGGAACATCTCGTCCCCGCCGAACCATCCGAGCCGGGAGTACTGCCCCAATCCCGAGTGGTACGGGATCCGCGCTTCACGGGTGCCGTCGTTCCAACCGGCCCACAGCACTTCGAGGACACACGGGGCCAGAACGGGGTCACCGGGTGTGTTCTGGATGCGGGCGCGGAGGTCCTCGCCCCAGTGGTCGCCATTGCGGTCACCAAACCCAGTGCCCTGGCCATCTGGCTGGACGCGGCCGCGGGGGCTGGGCGCCATCACGTTATGCAGGGTCATGTCTACTCCTCTGTGGCGTACCGGTGGTGGAGGTCTCGGAGCATCGGCATCATCGGCGCCGTCTCCTCGGTGTGCGCGAGGAACCGCTGGCGTAGATCCCGGGCTTCTTCGCGCATCTGCTGCGCCTCGCGGCGAGCAGCTCGGTCCTCGCCGTGCAGCTGCCCTAACTCGCGGCGGGTGGCCTGGTGATCGGCGCGGATCCCGGATACGTCCCGGCGCATCTCACCGAGGTCCTGGGCCAGTGCCCCGAACTTTTCGTCCAGGTCATCGCGCAGGTTGGACTCGTGGGTGTTGGCGACCTGGTCCTTGGCCTCGGCCGCGTCCCGCCCGATGACCATGAGCTTGGAGCGCAGGGTGATGTATGCGGGGATCGCGGCTGCGAGGACCACGGCCAGGGCGGAGACGACGGCGATGATGATCTCGATGATCCACGGTGGCATAGGCGGTGCCCCTCCTCGGGCATGGGTAAGGCCCGCCACCTGGTGGTGACGGGCCTCGGACAGGGGTAGGTGGGGCTGGGCTAATCGCGCAGCCGTTCGAGGTAGCGGAAACAGCATCGGGCCACGGTCAACTAGCCTGGAGAACTTGGACGCCCCGTCTATGAGTGAACCCATATCGGACTAGAGGAGAAGCCGTGATCCAGAACGAAGAAGCGATGAAGATTTACAGGAAATGGGAACAAGACGGTCGGCCGACCTGTGACCACACGAGGTTCGACCAGGAGCTGTATCTCGGATCGAAGACCGACGACCACGTGTGCTTAGACTGCGGTAACGATTTCAGCAAGAAGGAGATGCAAGCGATCATTGCGGCTCGGTCCACTTCTACTGCCGTTGGCGATGAGAGCGCAGTCGGCTAATCCGGCGTTTAGGCCGGACATGCCGAAGACCGCGCACTCGGCGGGACCTCTCATCGGCCTTCTAATTCTTCTGATCGGCCTTCGTCACAGCCAATCGTGGTAGGTTCAGCTCGAGTCACCCTCAGCTCGCCCACGCGAGTGTTTTCGACTCGGCAGCTCGGCAGCATTCTTGCCGAGGTAGTGCTGTAGCTCTTCTTCAGACACCTTCCAAGGTGCCCGCTCTGAGTATTTGAAGCCCTTGATCTCTCCACAGTTGATGCGCCTGAGTGTTAACCTCACTGGCTCATTCAGGCGTTCAGCTACTTGACTGGCTGTGAGTATTCCGCTGGGGATCCCACTGAACCTCCAGTCGTCGGTTGGAGGCGTGTAGCGTTTTCGATTCACCCACCTCCAAGTCGGCTGGGATCGAGGTCGACGGTTGAGGAAGCGCTCCAACGCTTCCTCGCTAACCCGCCACCTCCCGTTCTTGGTGCCGGAGAGCTTGGTGCCTTGGATCTGTCCGCTTCGGATGCGCATTCGTGTGGAGTCCGGATGCTCTTGCAGGATCCCTGCGGCTTCTTTGACGGTGAGCAAGCGAGTGACCATCTGGTTTGCTCCCTAATACTCGGGCGAATTGGTAGTTGAAAGATGGCAATGAGCTCTGAAGAGGTTCAAATGCGAGTGTTCTTCTTGATGAAGTGCTCCAGTGCCGACTCCGTGATCTTCCAGGGCCCCCGCTCCGTGAGCCGTGTTCCCTTGAGGTCGCCGGCCCGGAGGCGGGCCCTGGTGGTGTCGGGGTGCTCGCCGAGTCGTTCGGCTGCCTGCTTCACAGATAAGAGAACAGTGGGCATCTGTAACGCTCCCTAGTGCAAGTCGTGGCATGACATTGCCGCAACCATAGCCGCGAGGCGCGGAGGCCGGAAGAGTCACCGGTGTCTCGAGGGACCGACCATGTGGGCCCCTCGTGTGAACTCGGCTAATCCGGTGATGTGGTTCAGGTATGACGAAGGTTCCGTCACGCTACGAGGCCTTCAGGTTGAGCTAGTAGCGTCCAGATTCAAACTCCATTCTTCTGAGGGGAACTAGATGGTGGGTGTCTCTATCTACGACATAGGCCGTTGGACGAGCGCGGACGTAGCCTGGCGTGCGATTCGAACATTTAGATCTGCGCCGTCGAGCGATCTATTGACCCGCGGTAGTTCCTCACGCATGGATGTGTTTCAAGCCGCACTAGAACAAGCTCAGCAGCAGTACAAGGCGGCAGCCGCCATCGGATACGAGAGCCGTCCGCTCAACTTGTTTTACGGCCTATCTCAGGCTGGAAGAGCTCTGGCTGCGATCTCTCCAAAGCTTCGAGGCAACCATCCGGAGGGGGCGCAAAAGAACTGGGAAAGCTCGGGACATGGTGTCGGCTTTCAACTTGGCCAACTATCTACCCCATTTTGGGACAGGGAGATCGAGGTTCTCCCCAACAGGAGAGATTCCTTCAGCCGTGCCTCAATCGCCGTCGGCTCGACGTATGTGGATGTGGGGAGAGTGACACTCGGAAGTTTGGTCGCGCAGTTGCCAGAATCGTTGCCTCTGCGTGAGCGACTTGAGCGTTGGGATTCTTACATGAAGGTGAACTTTACTTCCCGCACGGACGGCAGACTATTGGCCTTCGACATTGGCCGGGGAGTTGACTCCATCTCCGCGATACAAGCCAAAATCGATCGGTACCCCCTGCTGCGAGGATGGTCGCTGTACTTGGACAGGGAGGGCCAACCCCGGCGTCCATCGGAAACTTCTGTTTATCTTGACGTTCCTGAAGGCTCGGTTGATGCCACAGGCTATGTGAATAAGCTGCGGGGCGCGTCGACCTATGCGGGGAACCAGGTCATCCTTCCCGTTGCAGGACAAGCTGAGTCAGTGATCGAGCCGATCATGGCTTGGTGGTTGATCCTGTTCGACTTCTCAATGTTGGCGCGATATGAGCCTCGGGCATGGACAAACGCTCTGCACATTGGTCGGTCAGAGGTCGCATCTCAGGTCGAGTTTCTACTCGACGCAGCCCTTATAGCCGTGCCAGAACTCCTAGCCGAACAGTTGGAGAGGCTCACTGCAAACGACGAATCCGATGGGTAGTTCGGATTTGCGGTCGGTAGACTCACCCCATGACTCTTGTTGATCGACTGCGCGCCTGGCGGGTGGGCCGTGACTTGGAGCAGCGGCCCTGCAGGCGGACTGAGTTCACCGGCATCCGTGAAACCTGCCCGCACACGTACACGCGCCGTCAAGCTCGTGCCGCCGGGCATGACGGGTTCTGCTCGCATGACTGCGCCGTCTTTCAGCAGGAGCACGGGTCCTAGACCATATAGTCAGCTCGGAGTCGTGCTGTCATTGCCGCCACCTCGGCCGCGTTGAACGCCCGCTTGTGGACCTCGCACAATCCCAGCCGGCCATAGAAGTAATGCGTGCTCCGGGAAGCGTTCGTCCCGAACCGGGCAGGGGTCAAGCTCGGAAGGGCTGGCCCCAAATTTCCGGTGGTCGTCTGGCCATTGACCGTAACGGACGACGCGGCTCCATTGAACACGGCCACAATCACAGTGAACTGGCTGGCCGCGAGTGCTGGCCCAGTCAGGGAAGTAAGTACCCCTCCCACGGCGGACTGGGCCGCAACGGACCCACCCGACATGAGCACCGTGAGGTAATCATTGGCCCCACCCGCACCAAAAATGCGCTGTGTGTTGCCACCTTCTGAGGCGTATCTGGCGACCAGTACCACCGTCATTGGACCTTCCATCCCTGAGATCGCACCCGTCTCCGCCCAGTTTTGGTCTGTGTAGGTGAACAGCGCGGCCCGGTGCCCATTGATGCCTGAGTTCTGCGCGGTCATGATGTCTGGCGGATTGGTGCTGAAGCTGGTCATATCTCCGCCAGCTGCGGTTCCCGTGTTCTTCCACGACGTGATTGATGCCAGGTGGGCGCCAGGAATGTTATCTGCGTTCCACCGGAAGGCAGGTGGGGTGTCAACGTCCAGCGACGGCAGCATGCCTCGCTCCAGCAGATGACGGACCACGCGTGAAGCAACGGCCGAATCAGCGGCGTTGTTCAAGTGGAGATCATCGGAGGAAAGAGATGGAGGCTTGTTTCCCAGGGCTTGCTGCTCGACGTCTGATGCGGTTGGCGTAATACCCGTGTCCATCCACACCTGCGCACCGGTCAGGTATGCGCTTTGGTCGAAGTAGTGCTCTCCGAACTCGGCGCGCATGTCCTGATTCATGGCCAAGATGCGGTCGCGAGTAGCTGACGTGGCGGGGGTGTTGGTATCCACGAAGTGACCCCAGATCACGTAGTCATTGGAGTCATGCAGGGCAACGGCGTCACGGAGCCACCCAAGGAGGGCTTGCACGTCTTGAGTGCCGCCATGGGCCGTGAGGTTGTTCTTGCCGAGGTTCAGATGCAGAACGCCGGCGCGGGCCTCTCGGTCTGGGATGAATGGCGTACCGGCGGAGATCCGCACTTCGGGTCCAACGGTAGTGCGGGCAAAGGTGTAGACCGGGTTGGACCGGAGCCCGCCCTTCAGTGTGCCGTGGACCCCTCCGAGCTTGCCACTGATGGTCACGCCTGTGTTCGGCGATTCGACCATCCCCTGAACGGTGATCGGCAACGGGTTCGACTCCCCGAATCCAGTGCTAGGGATCGTGACCGCGTCGACCTGGACCGGTCTGGAACCAATCCGGGCCGTGGTCTGCTCGGCAATTTCACCTCCCTGACCAGCATCGACCCATGTTGCCCCGTACGGTGCGAGTGCTGACTGCATCTCGGAAACGATGCGGTCCATGGTGGATGAGCCGAAGCCCCAATGAGTGGCGATGTCGCGAGCTCTTCCCTTGGCCGCCGACAGGCCCGACACAGCTACGCCGACCGCGCTGCCAGCTTCCGATCGCACCGGTGCCATTACCTCGGCACTCTGTGTGTTTAGTGCAGTCTGCAGCTTGGTGCCCTGGGTGTTCACCAGAGACGAGGACGCATCGTCCAGGTCGGCGACGCCGGACGGGTCGCCGTCGATGCCCTTGGGGATCCGGGCGTCCACTCGGTAGGCGGCGGTCCCGGTCTTGACCAGGGTGACCTCTGCGGGCTCGCCGGCGGCCACCTGTTCGGTGGTGCCGACGGTGAGTTGCGGAGTGCGCCCCTGGGGTCCCAGCAGGGTGCCGAGGCGCTTCTTGATTCCTGCCATGGTCATGCACTCCAGTCCACGAGCTCACCGTGCTCGATTGTCGTTCCGTCAGGGGTCGTGTAGGTCGGCAGCGGTGCCCCGCTGTCCGGGTTGTAGGTGGGTTCGATGTAGAGCCAGAGCATGGATACCGGGGGCGGCGTCGCTGCCTGCCACGCCAGCCCCCACGTGGTCTCCACAAGGGCCAGGTCTCCGAGGTCCCCGCCGCCAGCCGGGACCACAAAAGCCGGCAGTCGTTCACGTAGCGCGGTGCCCCCGGTCGGGGAGAGCCACTCGATGACGAGCTCGTACCGGACCGGCGCTGCGAACTCCGCCGTCACGATCAGGTCCGCCGACATGGTGCCGTCCGCGCTGATGTCCATGAACACCGGCTCCGTGCTGACCGCCGTGCCGTCGAGGGTGACGGCAGCCCGGTCCAGGGAGACCATGGCCTCTGGTTGCCAGTCGGGGCGGGCTCGGGATGAGAGGTCGGCGAGCCGACCGGTCACCGTGGCTGTGAGTGGCATCAGGGAGTCTCCTCTTCGGGGGATGGGTCAGGCTCAGTCGGAGCGGGCTCTGGGTCGGCTAGGACCGGTTCGGCCGGCGCCGTGGTGCCTTCTTCGACCACGACGAAGTCCCCGCCGATGCGCTCGGCGAGGGCCTGCCACGCCACGACGGTTCCGGAGACACCGTGGACGATGGTCCCGGTCTCGGTCGGGACGTCGCACCAGGCGGCGTCCGGGCCGTAGGACTGCAGGGTGACGTCCACGTCCGTGTCTGGCTTCACGATGGCTGTGAAGTGCTCGGGGAAGTCCACGCTGGCAGTGCCGTCCTCGCCGATGGCGGCCCGGCCGCGGCACTGGATCAGGGAGTGCGGGGACTCCGTGGACCCGTACCGGATCGTGTGACCCTCGAGGTTGGGGTGGTCCATGAGGAAGTTCTTCGTCCCGGAGGCGGTGAGGTTGCCGTTGACCAGAGTGGACGAGTTCAGGTGAATGTTCTCGCCCAGCTTCGCCCACAGCCCCAAGTCCCCCGCGTTCGTCCCCTGGATGACCGCTCGCGAGGCATCACCAGCAGACCAAGCGCCATTCACCCCAGCGCTGTACGCCGAGCCGCTGGTGCCCAAGGTTGCCCCGCCGGTTGCTGTGAGCGTCACGGAATTTCCGTCGGGCCCGTAGAGGTCCACGGCCCCATCGGGGTGGAGCGTGACCTGCCCATTCGCGTTGATGAACTGCGCCATGCCGGCCTGGTTCACGAAGACCTGCCCGGCGGCGGTAGTCCCCGCTCCTGCAATCAGTTGGGCCGACGTCGCGTACAGGAACAGGTTTGAACCGCCGTATCCGGCCGGCGCCGTGGACTCGTTCCGGCGAGGCCCGGCCACGCCGAACACGCCCTCATCAGCCCAGAACGCAGGGTCGGCCAGCAGGCCGGCCCGGCCCGTTGGCGACAGGGTGATGTGCCCGCGCCCGTTGACAACCCAGAGGGTGACCGTGAGTTCCTCGCCGTCGAGGATGATTTTGCCCTCGCCATGAACCCGGAGGCCATCGCCGTGGCCGATGCCGGTCTGGCCGACGGGGGCGGAGGTTTCCTGGCGTCGCTGCTGGCGTCGCTGTTCACGGAGGTTCCCCGTCTTCACGTTGTTGTAACCCAAGGGATCCTCCCTTCTTAAACGCCGGCATCGGTGGTCAGGTCTTGCAGTTCGAGGTTGATGGCCCGGCCCCCGGATGCCTGCCACCCGATGAGGGTGCGGCGGAGCGTGGTGTGCCTGTACTGCAGGGAGTCCTCGAGGATGACCTGGATGGTCCCGCCCATCACGAGCTCGTCCGGGGTCACCCAGTCCTTGTTGTCCGGGTCTAGGCGCATGGTGACGCTGTCCTGCGTGATGACCGTCTGGGCTTCCTGGTACAGGCCGTCTGCCTGCCGGACCAGCTGGGCCCCGGACTCAACATCGGGGCGGGCCAGGAGGACCTCGCGGGCCATCATCGTCGGTGTGGTATCCGACTTGCGGGTGTTCAGGATGTCCACTTCGGAGCCCTTGCCCGTGTGATGGGTGACCGTGAACAGCTTCGAGGTGTCCAGGGTCGTGCCACCGTAGGTCGCCTGCGGGGACTGCGCCCCCGTGGATCCGAGCGAGGTCACCAAGACTTCCCGGCCGCGGTCGGCGAAGACCTCCATGACCCACCGGAACTTGTAGGCCGACCACTCGGGCCGGAAGTCCACGACCACGCCAGCCTCTTCCTCGAGGTCGTCGAGGGCTTCGGCGGCGGTCTTGAAGTTGTAGCCCCACCACTGCAGGGTGTGGGTCCCTGCGACGACCTCCGGCCGGATGATCGGTAGCCCGAACCCGCCCACCCGGTATTCGGGGTCTGGTGGCTCATAGTCTCGGGTGGCGGCCCGGACGATCTCGGAGGCCAGCCCGGTCCACGTCCGGTTGGCGAAGATCACGTCATTGGCGACCAACGGCCACTGGGTCTTGGTCAGCAGGAACCGGCCCTCCAACAGGGTCCGTAGGCACACGGTGTCTACTCGGAGCGTCCCGGATGCTTCGGCGATGACGAGGGGGCCGGAGACGATGCCGGCAGCCAGGGCCAGTTCGGACGACCCGGACTGCCAGGACACCACGATGGCGTCCCGCCATGGCCGGATCCGGTGCTGCAGCCCGGCCATGGGGTTGCCCTCCATGACGGTGCCGAGGACGTCGTGCGGGTCGGGCCGGATGTTGAATTCCACCGACCATGACACGGGTTCCGGGCGCCGGGCCCACGAGGGGGTGGCCTTCGGGGTGAGTGTTTCGAGCCGGTCGCCGGTCAGGGCGTCGATGAGGTGGTAGACGTACACGGCGGCGGCTCCTTCCTAGACCCAGGTGTCTTGGACGTGGACCTGACCGGTAACGGATCCGGTGGTCATGGGGCGGGCTCGCATGATCTGTTCTGGGCCCGGGCGGATGCGGATGATCTGGGCGCGGGCGAAGTCCCTGATGGGTTCCCCGTTGCGCCAGGCCCGGCCGGCACGGAAGTCGATCACGTCCTCCTGCCCTGAGGCGAGGGGTGTGGTGACTTCCCACCAGACGTTCTCCTCGTGGGACACCCGGTAGCCGCCCGGGGCGGAGCCGGTGACGGTCACGATTGGCAAGGAGTCGGTGTTGCCGCGGTGGAAAATCCCGCCGGTGCGCACATCGTTCGGGAGGGTGACCGGCTCGTGCCAGCCGCCGTACCGGTTCGGGTCCAACGCGGTCACCGTCAACTGCCAATGCATGAACGAACCCCGGACCACCGGGTCGTCCATCTGCAGATCCCGAACGATCCGGGACGTCGCCTGCCCGCCCGTGGTGACCGTCATCATCCCCGGCACCCGGAGCAGGCCGGCCAGGACCATGCGGGCCTGCGTGGCCTGCAGATCGTCCTTGGCCGCCAACCGGCCAGTGACCGTGATGGTGCGCGGCTGGACGGTCAGCAGGCCGGGAGAGGCGGCACGGGCGCCAGGGGCCGTGCTGTGGCCGGCATCTTTCGGTCCGGGGTTGTGCCACCCTTCGAGGCCCCGGGTGACCCACACCCCGAACCGGTCCATTCCGTGCAGTTCCTGACCGTCAATCGAAATCGATGTCACCGATGCTCACCCCCTGTGCCGAGAACTGGTGCCCGATCTTCGACGCCACCAACTGCGCCGTCTCACGGGCGTTCGATGCTTCGGTGACGTGCACGGTGATCCTCACGCCGCCGCCCTCGGTGCCCTGTGTGGTGTACGGATTCCCCGCAGCAGTCACACCAGCACCAGTGACCCCACCGGCGAGGGTGGGGTCGATACCGTTGGCGATAACGCCGGAGATGTCGCCGAGCGTGTTGGCCAGCGACGGGATCGAGGCCCGAATGCTGTTCTCGAGCCCGGACATGATCCAGCCGCCGGCGGGGACGAGGAGCGCGAGGTCGTAGGCCTTGGGTCCCTTGTTGTCCGCGATCCACGAGCCGATGCCGCCGATGAACCCCTTGACCTTGTCGAAGCCAGCGGTCAGCCCGGACAGGAACCCGTCGATGATCTGCCCGCCCGCGTCGAGCAGGAGGCCGCCGAGATCGCCTAGGGCAGAGAGGATATTTCCAGGCAGATCCCGGAAAAACCCAACGGCACCGTCGATGAACCCACCGATCCCGCGCGTAATGTTCGACCACGTATCGGCCAGAAAATTCGCCACGTTGGTGAACGCTGTACGGGTGAAACTAACGACCTTGTCCCAGTTCGCGATGATGAGCGCCACCAGCCCGACTACGGCGGCAATCACCCACCCGATGGGGCCGAGCGCAATGAACCACGCAGCCGCCATGCGGGCCGCTTGGAGGAGCGACTGGGCGCCCATGAGGACCCACGCGCCAACCACCCGTGCAGCCTGCACGGCGAACGAAGCAGCGCCGGACGCTGCGGCCGCGACGATCTGGGCTGTCCACACCGCCGCCATTCGGACACCCTGTACAACGGCCTGCCCTGCCATCAAGACCCACGAGGCAATGACACGGGCAACATGTACAGCGAACTGGGTTGCCCCGACAGCCGCCGAAGCGACCACCTGAGCCGTCCACACCGCCGCCATGCGGATCCCCTGGACCACAGCCTGAGCGGCCATGAGCACCCAGGAGGCCACGACCCGAGCCGCCTGGACGGTTGATTGAACGGCCATGAGCACGAACGAACCGACCACCCGGGCAGCAGACAGCGCGAACGAGGCCGCTCCGCGCAATGCCGCGCCGACCATCTGTACAGTCCACACGGCGGCGATCCGGAGCCCGTTGACAGTGGCTGAGGCTGCCATCAGTGCCCACGCACCGACGGTACGGAACGCGGCGGCGACCGCCGTGCCTGCCCCCTTGATCAGGGCAGAGTTGAGGATGGTCTGTACGACGGCCCAGGCCTTCATCGCCCCATTGACAGCCCACACGGCGCCGGCGAACGCGGCCAGGCCGAGGGCCAACGGAGCGATGACCGGGGCGAACTCGGACAGCATTTCGATAGCCGGTGTGAGGTACGGGATGACGCCGACCATGACGTCCATGAGCGAGGTCTGGATGATCCGACCGAACTCTTTGACAGCGGTTGCGGGCCCGCCGGTAAGTTCCTCTCCTGCGGTCGCAGCCGCCCCCGAAACGTCCCCGAGACCACTCTCGGCAGATGAAAGCTGGCCCAGGAACGCCGGGATCTCCGACTTGGATAGATCCTCAATTGGGGCGCCGAAGAGGGCGATAGCGGCCTCCGCCTGCTCCCCGGGATCCTTGATGTCAAGGAGGCCACCGACGACCTTCTGCATCGCCTCAGCGCCCTTGTCGCCGCCGACGGCCATGTCGGAGGCGAGGGTATCCATGGAGAGGCCCAGGTCCTCGACGACTTCGACGGAGGCCTTATTCTCGGTCGACATGAGGTTGCCGAATTCCTTGACGGCGTCACCGGTCTTGTCGATGCCGTACATGCCAGCCTCGGAGGCCTTGACCAGCATGGACATCATGTGTTCGCCCTCGATGCCAGCCTGCTGGAAGAACGGGCCGTACTCGTCCGTAGCCTCCAAGATTTCGTCTCGGACGGCGACGGGGACCTTCTGCATGGCAGCGGTCAGCAGATCGGCGGCCGCGACCCCGTCCTTGGCGAGCCCGTTCGTAACCATCTGCCCGGCAACCTGCGCGGCGCGGCCTACGTCGGATCCGGCGACCGTGGCCACCGTGGACATGGACCGGGCCATGGCCGCCAGGTCCTCTTCGGAGGCATCCCGCATCCCGGAGATTGACGAGATGACGGCTTCGGTGGCGTTGGTGGCGTCCTCCATGGACTCACCGAATCCGGAGGAATACAGTTCCCCGGCAGCCTTCCCTGCTCGCTCCGCCTCCGCCCCGGTGAGCCCGAGACCGGCGTTCATCTTCCGGGTTGCCCCGTCCATCTCGATCGCACCCATGAGCCCGGTCGCCAACGCGGCACCAGCAGCCAGACCGGCGGCGGACCCGGCGACCTGCCACTTCTTGTCCCCGAGGGTGGCCATCGCGGCCCCGATGCCCTTCTCGAACGGACCAGCGTCGAGACCGAGGTAGCCGACCAGTTCACCGACATTTATGGCCACAGGATGCCCCTTTCCGGGTGGTTACCTACGGCGTCGACGGCCACTCTGCTGCTGCTTGGGCGGGTAGAGCTTGAGCCGGAGAAACGATTTTTCGATCCCGAGGAGCCCGGAAACGCGGGACATAAGCCACCGGTAGGTTCGGGCCGTGAGTGTGCCGTCCTCGACGTCGACCCCGTACCAGCGGTGCAGGTCGGCCTCGATCAATTGCCAGTGCTGGAAGATGTCTTTCCAGATGAGCCCTGAGTTCGGGGCTTGGCCTTCGGGGTAGTCGTAGTAGTCCGAGAGGCCCGTGGCTTCGTCGTAGTGGCCGCGGCCGTGCGGGTCTGGGTCGCCGTTCTCCGCGCCTTGCGATTCGGCGCTGGAGCTTTTCCCCCCGAGTTCCAGAACGCCTCCGCCGGGGTGTCTCCCATGACGGCGTAGATCAGGGCGTAGGTCGCGGCGAGCTTGATCCCAGTGAACGGGACCCCGTCGGCGACCATGACGTCGTAGGTGTCGGCCAGGACTTCCTTGTAGTAGTCGACTTCCTGGGCGTCGGTCATCATTTTCACGTCGGCCTCGTCCAGGGTGGGCTCGGTGCCGTCGTCCTGGGCATCCTTGATCTTCTGGGCGACGCCCATCATCTGGCCGAACACGAGGCCGGCCTCTGCGGAGGCGTGGGGGACGGTGTAGGTCTTGCCTCTGATGGGGAGGTGGTGGCCGTCGCTGAGTACGGCCTGGAGGTCTTTGAGTGCCATGGTGGAGGGTTACCTTTCCGAGGTGTGCCGAGGTGTGCCGAGGTGGAACCCTGCCGCCGCGCCCTCGGCAAACACGGCGGCAGGGAGATGGAGGGGTGTGGTGGTTGGTTAGGCGGTGCGCTCCCACGACACGGTGCCGTCCACGACGATCCCGCCGATGGCCAACGGGGCATCGGGCTCGTCGACGCCGGACAGGCCACCGTTCTGGGCACGCAGGGATTCGCCGGTGGAGAGGACCGCCATTTCCCCTGCCTGGTAGGTCTTCGCGGCCTCCCAGAGGGCAGCGCTGTCCGCAGCGGCAAACGCCACCAACTTTCCACGCCCGGTCAGGGTGAGCTCGGCAGTGGTGAGGTCGGTCTTCGGCCCACCGGCTTCCACGTAGGAGACATCCGCGATGCCCTCGTCGCCAGTGGCCGGGACCGCGTTGCGCTTCCGGAACCGGACGTGGACGAGGCCGTCCTCGGCGATCTCCCGGGATGCGGCCTTGAGAATGGCCTGACCGGGGTCGGCCGGCAGGGACGCGCGGGGGACCTTCATGGTTCCCTCAGCGGTCCACGAGATGCCGGTGGCGATCTGGGAACCCCAGAAGGTGCCGTCGTACTCGCCGTCATCCTCGAGGTTCTTCTCAGTCTGCGGCGGGGTGAGCTCGGTGATGCCGCGTACCAGGGTCCAGGCGGTGGGCTCGGTGCCGTCGGTGTAGGGGGCGACCTCGAGGAGCCAGTCCCCGAGTACGCCGGCGATGATCGGTTCGGTGGTGGTCACAGACATGGTGGTGTCTCCTTCGAGGGTGGTCAGTCCCGGCGGTGGGGGCTGGTTCGATTGATCTGGAAGTAGTAGTTGACGGTGGCTTCCTGCCGGTTGTTCCCGTCCGGCGGCAGGCTGGTGGTCGACTGTTGCCACGACCGGACCACGGGGGTGCCCCCGAGTTGGTAGTGGACGGCGTCGTGCAGGTCCTCGAATAGGGCGTCGGCGATGTCTTTCACGTCGGCCCGGTTGTTCCGGCGGCCTCGGATCCGGGCTTGGACTCCGATGGTGGAGTCGGTGGTGCCGGTGTTGTCGTCCACGCCGTACATGCTGAGTGCGATGCCTCGGTCTGGGGCGGTGGCCAGTTGGTCGAAGTAGAGCCCGACCTCACCGGCCACGTACCCGCCGGCGGGCCGGTACGTGGCCGCCCCGTTCGTGTGGAGCCGCCCGGCCAGGGCGGTGAGGAACTCCGTCTGGAATGCCACGGCTACCACTCCCCTTGAACGGTTCGAGCAACGATGTCGAGGACCTCGGCCTTATTGCCGTTGATGGCGTTCTCTAGGAACTTCGCTTCCCGGCCCCCGGTGTGGCTGAGGGTGAGGTCCTCGTGCTGAACGGTCGCGTATGGGGTGTCATAGGAGATCGCGGCGCGGAGGTTCTTCTCGTCCAAGCTGACGGTCCCGGAGCGTTCGAGGGTGCCCTCTTCGAGGGGGACCTTCGCGTTGGATTCCCCGAGGACGTGCTCGGCGGCCAGAGCCAGCCCGCGTGCGGATGACTTGCGGAGCCTGGTCGTAACGGACTTGACGGGTTTGAACTTCCATCCCTTGGCCATCAGGTCAGGGCCACTTCGAGGTGGTCGGGTAGGTCGAGGGGGCCGGAGTTGGCGAGGCCGGCCTTGATGACCGTCGCTGTCCGTTTGGGTAGGTCGACTTCGGAGCCGGGAAGGAACCAGCCGTCGTACTCCGGTGGGGTAGTCAACGTGGTCTCGGAGATGACTTCGGCGCCGGTGCCGTCGCGGACGAGGGTGCGGGTTTCGTCGATGAAGCAGCGGGCGGCCCGGTCGGGTGCGAAGGTGTCGCCCCATGCGCCGCCGGATTGGAGGGTGCGGACGGTCGCCTGGTGGACGTAGAACTCTTCGAGGTCAGCGGCGCTCATTCGTCCTCCTCGGGTGCGTCGTCGTACCCGACCGGGCCGCCTGTCGTGGCCCACAGCAGGACCACGACCAGGACGAACAACAGGACCCATCCCACGGCGTGCGCAATCATCGGACGGCCGCCGTGATGAGGCCGGCGTGGTCGAGGATCCCGAAGGCCTCCTCGCACAGCGTGGACAGGGCGGCGACGCGGGCGGCCTTCGTGGCCGCTGTGTCCCCGGCGTCGTATGACACGGACGCGCCCTTGATGGACTTGGACGACGCCACACGCGTGGATTGCTCGGACAGGCTCCCAGCGGCCGGGTCCAGCCCGTTCGCCGCCCAGAAGGATGCCTGCGCGCACGTCGCATCCCGAAACGCGTCGATGACACGAGACTGGCTGGGCATGCCGTCTGTGAAGGTCCCGTAGACGGCGTTGCGGGTGGCCTGCTCCACAAGGGTGGAGGCAGACCGGAGGAGGACCACCGCGTTCGCCGGGGCCTCGGCTCCTGTCCATTCGGTCAGGTCGGCTTCGGTCGCGTAAGTGCGTGCCACGGTGATCCTCCTATCAGGGGTCAGACTTCGGGTTCCGGCGCGGGGGTCTGGGCAGCCGCGGTGGGCTGCCAGGTGACGAGGTGTTCCGTCTCCGCCGCCGACTGGATTGCCGGGTCGTCGGACACGTCGCCGGGCCGGACCGGGCGGACACCCTGCGACCCGTGGATCTCGGGGGAGATCACGTTGGGGCCGTGCGGGTTCCCGACCTCGCCTTCGAGGCCCGCGTTGGTCGGGGGCAGGAAGTCGGTTGGTCGGGGGTCCACGGCGGCATCCCGAAGCGGGGTGCCGTGCAGGATGGGGTCGACGTAGGCGCGAGGGTCTGCGGCCATGGGTCAGTCCTCCTGCTTCTGGTCTGCGTCGAGGTTGGCCAGGGCGGCCTTCACCTCGTCGCGGGACATGTCGGCCACGGTGCCCTCGTCGAGGCCGCGTGCGACGGCGTGGGCGCGCCAGGCTTCGGCGGAGGCGTTGCCCTGCGGCGCGGCCGGGACCGGCTGTCCCTCGGGCTGCAGGCCCGCGACGCGGAGGCCTGCAGCAAAGGCGGCTTCGTCGTCGAGATCTTCCTCGGCTTCCGCCTCGACGACGTAGCCCTTGCCCTCCAAATAGCGGCGCAGCCCGCCGGACAGCTCGCCCTCGTGGGTGGCCTGCCCGTCCTTGAAGTTCAGGACGACCGGGCCGTACTCGGTGGACGTGGTGACCTGGGCCGGGGCGGTGATCTTGGTGATGGTCATGATGATGTTCTCCTCCGTTACAGCAGTGGGGCCACACCCGAAGGCGAGGCCCCACTGCGCGTGGATGGGTTGGGGATCAGGCCGCGGCCAGACGGACACCACGGGCCACCGCGGCGGCCTTGGTCTTCTTCAGGGCAACACCAACCGGCCCCATCTCGACCTCACCGGTCTTCACGGCACCGGCCTTGGTGAAGTCCGGCAGCCACTGCTGGACCAACTGGCCGCCCACGGTGGACACACCGTGGAAGCCGTCCAGGGCGATGCGGACCCCGTACAGGTCCGTGGTCCCCGCGGTGACGGGGATGATGTCGGCGTTCGTGCCGGCCTTCTTGCCTGCGTCGAACAGGATGGCGTTGCCGTACCGCTCCACGTAGGTGTTCCGGGGGCCGGGCTCGCGCACGTACATCGAAGTGCGGCGCGCCGCCGACCGGATCCGGGCCAGGGCCAGCTTGTTCGACAGGACCAGGGTCGGCTCGCCGTCCATGAGGGCCAGGAGCTCGTCCAGGTCCTCGAGGATGCCGAACGCGGAGGTCTCGTCCAGGGCGCCGGACCAGTCGATGGTCCCGGCGGGGACCTCGGTGGTGGAGCCGGCCAGCGCCTTGGACAGTCCGTCGAAGGAGTCCTCGTCCACGGCGGAGTCACCGTTGATGACTGCGTCCGAGAACTGGGCGCGTGCGGCCTGGATCTTGTCGGACATCTGGAAGGACACCTCGTTGGAGGCAGCCGGGCCGACCTTCGCGAGGACTCGGTCGATCTGGAAGGACCCGCCGAGCACCTTGAGCTCGGTCGAGTGCTTCGAGGTCGTGGCCTCGGACGGGGTGTACTCGGAGTTGATGGCGCGGAACTGCGCGGTCCCCATGGTCTCCTTGCGGCGGTAGCCGTAGGAGAGGGTGGCGCCGCCGCCGGCCGGGCTGACGACGTCGTCGAAGATCATCTGCTCGAGCATCGCGGAAGTGCGGAACTCGTCGATGACGGTGATGTCGACGGCCTCGGTGGCGTTCTGAGAGGCCTGTGCAAGGGTGACGGGCATGGCTGGGTGCTCCTTCTGGGGCTAGTTGGTGTTGTAGTGTCCTGCGACCGCGTCCGCGAGGGACCCGGGCTTGTTGGTGCGCTGTTCGCCGGACCCGCCGCCGATTTCTGCGCTTCCCTTGGCCGCCGCCTGGCTGGCCTTGAGTTTGGGGTTGTCCTCGATCGCCTTCTTGATGGCGGCTTCGATGTCGTCTGCCTTCGAAGGGTCGAGGTCGCCGATCTTCTCGAGGAAGGATCGGGAGTCGAGGAGGGCCGCGGCGTCCGCGCCGAGTGCGGGCTTGCCGGCGGCCTTGAACACGGCGAGCTCAAGCTGTGCCTGCTTCGCCGTGGTGGTCTGGTCGGTCAGCTGCTTCGTGAGGGCGTCGGCGTCGGGCTTCTCGTCGCCGTCCTTCACGAGGCCGAGGGCCTTGCCGAGCTTCTGCACGAGCGCGGACTCGGCTTCCTGGGCAGCGGTGGCGCGGGCGTTGTCCCGGGCTTTGCCGTTGGCGCTGGCCGCATCACGCTGTAGCCGCTCGATCGCGGCCTTCGCCTTGACCGGGTCGTTCCACGGCTCCTGGTCGTCCTCCCCGTCCTTCGGGTCGGGAGCGCCGGCCGGGGGCGTGGCGGGGGCCGCCGGGGGAGTCCCGGCACCGGCTCCCGCGGGATCGCCGGAGCCTGCAGGGTCGCCGCCCTGGCCGCCATTTCCACCGGTGCCGCCGTCTCCACCTTCGCCGCCGGCGTTCATCTGGGCGTCACCGAACGTGCAGCGGTGGAAGTCGAGCAGGGCCTGGACGCCGCCGGGGGCGGTGAGGTCGATGCCGTGAATGGTCTTGCGCTTGTTCATGGTTCCTCCGAGGTCGAAAAACGTGTCTGGGGGTGCGGATAAGGTCTGATGAAGCGGGTCACACTCGGTGGCGCGCCTTGATGAAGGGAGGCTGCAATGGCGGTCGACATAGTTGCGCCCAACGGAGCCCCGATTGACTTCGAGGACTCAGAGGGCGTCAGGCTTTGCCATGCTTTCGGACGCGACGGGGTCCTGTTCGTCGTTCGAATCGAGAAGAACGAAGCCAAGCGTGCGCTAACGCTCTCGCCCAACGGGTGGTCGATGGTGAGAGGCGATCTGTGGCGGGGAGACCCATACCAGCTTGAGCAGTACTGGCCCGGCGCTACCGGGCAGTGATGTTGGTGCGGTGGGTCTGGGCCTTGCGGCCGTGTTCATCTCTGAAGGCTTTGAACTCGGCCTGCTTGGCCCGGACCTTCCGCCCTGCCACCTTCCCTGCTTCAGGGTCGATGGCGGCCGCGATCAACTCTTCGCGCTTGAGCGCCCGGATGCGGCGTTCGTAGGCCCGCTGCCGCTCCCGGAGCTTCTGCCCCTCGGGGTCGGCTTTGTCTCGAGCGGGCCCCTTGGTGATGCCCGGAAGGTAGATGCTGTAGGAGTGGCGGCAGTTCGGGTGGAACAGCCCCGCCGACTTGGCCCGGCCGAGCGTGGTCATCACCGTCCGACCGTCCGAGAGCCTGCCCGTGGTCCGTCCCCGGAGCGACAGCACCTGGCCCTCGAAGGGGCGGCAGATGTTGCACTCCTCGGGAGCGTTGGACACGATCACCGTGTCCACCCCAAGATCCTCCAACCGCTCCGCATGGCCTTCGAGTTGTGCCTGGGCGACGGTGGTGCGGCCGACCATCTCCGCGTAGGCGCCCATCTCCCAGGCGCGGCCGGCGCGGTCGGTGAACCCGGTGACCCCGCGGCCGCCCAACTGCTGCAGGAACCGGAGGCTCGCGTCCCGCCGCGTGCTGGCCCCGCTCGCCACCTGCTGGGCGGCCAACAGCCCGGTGCGGGCGTAGACGTCGTCAGTCCATCGGCGGACCTGCAAGCGCATCCGCTGCAGGGGCTCGGTGGCGGCACGGGCGAGGACCACATCGGTTGCCGTGTTCCGGGCCCGGCCGACGAGGTCCATGCTGATCCCCGCCGCCGCTGCGTCGGTTGAGGCGATGCCGGCGCCGCGGTTGAACGACAACGCCGTCAGCCGCTCGACCGCGCCGGGGACGTCCTCGAACAGATCGTCGAGGATGGCGTCCACGGCCCGGATCATGCGGCGTTGCTCGGCGAGGCGTGCGGTCAGCCAGTCCGGGGCGTCCATCGTCCGCGCCATGGATCGGGCCAACTGCTGCAGGATGCGGCCCTCAGCGGCGACGTACATGTCGCGGAGCCGCAGGGCGAGGTCCTCGGGATCATCCGGACGAAACGCCATGAGCTAGGCCTCCAACCGGAACCGGTCCGAGAGACCCCGCCCGTCGACGCCGAGCGTCGCCGGGTCGGCGAGCTCCATCTGGTTCTCCGCCATGATCTTCGCGACCTCGGCATCGATCCACAGTTGATTCCGGCCCGGGTTCACCATCCGCACCCGCGTCTCGATCGATGCGGCCAGCGCGGTCGCGAGCAACTGCGCGGTCCGTGCAATGGCCTCGGGATCCTCCTTCACACCGTCCGCCAACTCGACGCGGATCGGCAGGGCCGTGTCCGCGCCACTGTTGAACAGGGCGGCGTCCATGGCCAGGAGCTTCGTCACCGCGGCTTCGAGGACCGGGCGCACCGTGCGGCCCTTCCTGCCCTGGGTGAGCCCAGACCGGCGTTCCTTCGCGGACACCTCCGTCGCAGTCTGCGCCGCCTCGCCGCCTTCCCCGAAGGTCTGGGCGGAGTAGCCGGCGGACCGGATGATGGTGTTCCAGATCAGGGCGATGGACTTCTCGAGCTTCTCGACGCGGATGTCGAACTGGACCTTCTCGATCTGCATCTTGGCATCCGTCACCGAACCCGGCGCCGAGTTCACGGGCGAGTAGATCTCCGACTGCTCGAACGTCGTCCCACCGCCAGGCCCGTTGTTCGTGAGCATCCCCTGGGGGACCACGAGCATGGCCTTGCCGAGCCGAATGTCCCGCATGAGCGAGGTGTAGGCCTCGTCGAGGGCGTCCAGCAGGGACTCCAACCCGTCGAGGTCCGACCGCCCCAGGTGACGGCCCAGGGCGTGGCCGCGCCAGGTCCGCTGGGGTTGCAGGTTCGGCCAGTGGAACACATCCAAGCCCTGTGACTGGGTGGAGATGGTGGCTTCGGCGTCGACCTCTGTGGCGAGGTCGGCGGTGGCGGGGTGCTCGTTGAGGGGGATGGTCATGCCGAGGTTGTCGGTCCGGCCACGGTAGAGGCCGTGCTGGATGACGCCCACACCTTGGTCGTTGGTCTCGTGGCGTTCGAGGTGCCGCCACACCTCCTGGTTGGAGGTCTTTACGACGTGCCAGAACGTGACCGCGACGAGGCGGCCCCACCGGAACTCGGGGAACGCGTTGTCGTAGTCCACGACAGTCAGGAACGGCCGATCAGGGACGGCCCCCTTGTCCCAGGTGGCGCGGAGGTAGCAGCCACCGAGGGCGGCACCAATCTCAGCGCCGGAGGCGAGGGCGGCGTGGAAGTCGGGGCCGGCCAGCTTGTCGAGCCGGTCAGCGGTGGTCGCTGCATGGGCCTTGGCTTCTTTGCCGTCCACGTCCACGGCGATCTCCGGTGCCTCGGAGAACAGCAGGTCGGAGGATGCTTGGCAGAGGTCGGCGGCCACGGGGACGTGCAGCTTCCGCTCTGCCGGCTTCGTCAGATCGGTGCGCTTCTCACCCCAGAAGAACTTCACGACGGCCCGGACCGCCCCGCGCACGCCGGCTTCGGAGGGCCGGGTGTGCTCGGTCTTGGTGTAGATCGTCGTGAGGGCCTCGGTGTCGTTCGAGTACCAGGCGGCCCATTCGGTCCACTTGGCGCGCATGGGCGCGAGGTCCGTGGGTGGCCACGCGGTGTTGTTCGCCGGCAAGGGCATCCGGGGCCTCCTTAGGCTGCTAGGTCGATGGCGTTCCGCCAGTTCGTCTCAGTCGTCGCGATCGCGTACCGGCCGGCGTCGAGGGAGTGGTCGGCGACCTTGAGGGGCTTGTCCTCGCCCTTCTCAGTCGACTTCGGATCCCACGAGTACGAGGGCGCTTCCTCGAGGAACCCGGTGCACCGGTCGGACACGAGGAGCCGGTCCGCGCTCAGCAGGGACGCGGTGGTGCGGATCCCGTAGAGGACGTTGTTGTCACCGTTGATGACGTTCGTGAGCCCATCCGAGGACAGCTGCACTTTGAACGAGGCGGCGGCGGGGTCGACGATGGTCCACTCGGGGTGGATGGTGGACCCGTCGGGGTGCTCGGCCTCGGCCAGCCAGGTGCGGAGGCGGCCGGAGATGTCTTTGTCGGTGAGGCGTAACTGGGACGCTTTCGCGTCGTACCGCCATTCATCGACGAAGAACAGCCGGTTGTCCACGGACAGGCCGAGGAGCATGGCGGAGGTGGCGTTGGTGGTGCCGTAGTCGATGCCGACGCCGAGGTAGCGGGACATGGGCGGCAGGGATGCCCAGGGGATGGTGTGGCGTTCAGGGGTCCACATGTCGTAGACGGCGCCCTCGGCGGCGACCCAGTGGCCTTGGATGAAGCGGCGGTACCAGAGGCCGGTGAACTCGTTCTTGATGGACTCGACATACTCGGGTTCGAGGGACGGGTTGTCGTCGAGGGTGAAGGCCCACCGGGACCAACCCTGCAGGCCTTTGCCGATGCGGTCGAGGAACTTCCGCTTCAACCAGTGGGCGGGGCTGTCGGGGTTGGTGGTGCCGAAGAGTTGTGCGCCCTTCACGGACATGCGGCCGAGGAGCTGCGTGAAGAACTGCTCCGGCAACGTGGTGACCTCATCGACGATGACGCCGGCCACGGTCATACCACGCAACACCATCTCCGCCTTGGCGTCGGATGCGCCCATGACGTGGACGGTGCGACCGAGGACCTTCACGGTAGGTGCACCGTAGTTCCCGACGACCTGGGCGGCGAGGGGACCGAACAGGTCGGGGTTCTGCATGGGTGCGACCATGTTCCGCCACACACTGTCCCTCGTGCGGCCGATCATGAGGAGCTCACCACCCCTGGGGACGTCCCTCAGGAACAGGAACCAGCGCAACAGGGCGATGATCGTCTTCCCGGAGCGGATGGCCCCCTCAAGGATGCAGACGCGGCTACGGCTGTTCTTCAGGAAGTGCAGCTGCTTCGGGCTCACCGCCGCCCGTTCCGAAGTCACCGCCGGTGCCAGGGTCGCTGTCGTCACCTGGCACCTCCGTCAGTTGGTGGGCGAGGCGGTCCAGCATGGACTTCGCACCCTGGGTGCCATTGTCGTTGTCGACCTTCTCCAGCACCGTGGCCTTGTCGAGCATGATCCCGAGCGAGGTCATCTCGCGTTGCTTGTCCTGGGCGGGCACAAAGCCGAGCGAAGCAGCGGAGTCAACCCCGAAGGACCCCTTCGTGATGGTCTGATATTCGCCGGGCTTCTCGAGGAGCCCGAGGGTGTTTTCGGCGAGACCGTAGAGCCTGCTGACGATGGTGGCGCGACGGGCAGCATTGTCGACTTGGGCTGCCTCAGTCGCTTCGCGTGTTTTTGCATTGCGTACCGTACGCACACCAACGTTTTTGGCCCATCTGGCGACGGTGTTCTTCGGGATGCCGAGCTTCTTCTGGACTGCGGTAGGACCTTCGAGCTCGTAGATGCGGAGAGCTTCGGTCCGTTGTTCTTCGGTGTAGGTGCGCTTCGCCATGGCACTACGAACACCTCCGAGGGGTTGTGGCTAGCGAATGTCGGGCCGGCGCGGTTCGGAAGTCGGGGAAGGGGTTCCTCGTTGCGCACGTCCGTCCTGCAGGTCTCAGGGCGCTCTAGGATCGTGGGTGTGATTCTGACACTCGTGGCCGCTGTGCCTGACTCCCCATCTGACTACACGCCTGCGCTAATCGGGCTCGGTGGAGTGATCGTGGGTGGAGTCATCCAAGTGCTGGCTCAACGACGCGTCTCGGTTGAGAATCAGGTGCACGAACTGCGTAGAGAATGCGCGGACGTCTACGCAGCTGTGGGGCGCTACACGTCGGGGGTTGCTCAAAGCGTGAACGCCCACCATGACGCGCTGACCCGATTCATGTCTCGTTCGGTCGGCGATCAAGAGCCGATACCGAAGGCGGAGCAGGCGTTCCTCGACAAACTTGGAGAAGACATGTTCGCTTGGTTCCGGGAGGTTTACGAGAAAACCATCTCAGTGTCTGCGCGGAAAGATGCAGCAGTCGCTCAGCAATCAAGGATGACACACCAGGAATGCGTGGCGTTGCATACGGCCGCAACACGGTATCTCAACGGGGAGGTAGTTCCATTGGATGAGGTGGACCGACTATACGACTCGGCGCGGCACGAAGCTGACGTTCTTCTCGGAATGGTGGCCCCTAGATGGTGGGAACGCCACGGCCGATTCAAGAACGCTACGAGAGTTAGAGAGCAACTTCGAAGGAACCCGCCCAGCGAGCCGCCTGGGGCGGAGCGAGTCACTGATTCCAACTGACTGCCCGTCTCGTCGATGCTAGGCATGAGCCGTCCATATCGTGAAGCCGGGTTTGATTCGGAACTCCTATTGAAACCGCAAGGTCGGGACAAACTGTCGTTCGTTGGCTTGGCCGAGCCGGCAATATCCCTTGCCACATGAGACAAGGGGCTGCAGCAGGCATGAGAAAAGCTCCGGCCATTGGCTCGGAGCTTGATCTGGGTACAACTGTTCCCTCGGATTTAGACTACCGCATTTCTCTTGTCTGTGCTGGCTTTCATGCGGCGAGTCGTCTGCGTTGCTGCATACGTTGGTGGACCTGCAGCACGTCGCCGGGGAAGAAGAGCCGGGTCGGCCTGCCCGCGGTGGTGACTCGCTCGAGGACGTAGCTGAGTGCTCCGATGTACACCCAGTTCTTGAAGTCCTGGGTCTTGATCTTGACGCCGACGTTCTTGGTGATCCACTCTCGACAGGCTTTGGCTGGCATGGGGTTGCCCTTGACTTGCTCGCGGATGAGGCGTTCGCGCCACGCGGTCGAGTGCTGGGTTCCGCACTCACGGCAACTGACCCACTCCGCCCCTTGCTCAGCTGAGAGTGGTGACATGCACATGCTTCCGTCCTCGAAGTACGTCGAGCATGGTCCCCAGACTCGTCGGTCCGCCGGCTTGTCGAAGACGCGCTCCACGGCACGCAAGGCATCGTTTAGTTCGTCGAGCAGGTCACCAGCCCAATCTTGTGACCGGATGATGTGGGTGCTCATCCGCAGGTATGCGGTGGGCGCGATGTCTTGGAGACCCTGTCGGTCGTCGAGTTCGAGAACCATCCGCGCCCAGGACTGGAGCTTTTCGGTGAGGTCGATCTTCTCGTCGAGTGCGGACACGTTGACGGCTTCCACGCGATTTCCGGTTGCTCTGCCGGTCGTGCCCATTCGGTCCAAGCGGGCCACCGTGGTTTGGACTGTCGTCAGCGCTTCCGGTACTCGGTCCAGGACTTCCTCGAGGGTTGTGGTGCAGGCGTGGCACAGGTGGATCCCTGCGGCCGTGAGTGCGTCACAACGGGTGCAGACGTGCTGGCCCCCGGGCAGAGTCTCGAACATGGTCATTCTCCTATCGAGCATGGCGAAGGCCCGCAGATCGGGTTCTGCGGGCCTGGGGGTTGGGGTGCAGCTAGGGGTGGAGGGTCAGCTGGCTTGGGGCCACTGTTGGCGGTCACGGACTTCGCTGTAGTGGCCGGCAAAGTCCATGACCGCGGTGCCAGTGGCGCCTTGGCGGTTCTTGGCGACGATGAACTCGATCTCGTGGGGTGCTTCCATCAGGTCGCGGTGAAGCAGGACCACCACGTCGGCGTCCTGTTCGACGGCCCCCGATGACCGCAGGTCGGATAGCTGGGGCTTCTTGCCCTCTCGGGATTCGGATCCACGGTTCAACTGGGAGAGGGCGATCACCGGGACGTCGAGCGCCTTGGCGAGCAGCTTGAGCTTGCGTGACGATTCGGTGACCACGTCGTACTCCTTCTGGCCTGGTCTGCCTTCGATGAGGCCGAGGTAGTCCACGACGACGGCCGCGAGGCCATGCTTGCGTTTGATGCCCCATGCGTGCCGGATGATCTGGGCGAACGAGGCATCGTTTGATGGATCCACGTACAGCGGCATGTGGCCCCACTCGGCGCGGGCCTCGACGACGCGGCGCATGTCATCATTGGACAGGCGGTGCTTGACGATGTGACCCATGTCCACCCGTGCACGCTGAGAGATCATGCGTAACTGGAGTTCCGAGGCGTTCATCTCCAGGGACGTGTATGCCACTGCTCCGACGTTGGCGAGGGACATGGCGGCTTGGAACCCAACGACGGTCTTCCCAACGCTGGGCCTGGCGCCGACCACGTAGAGCCCGCCTTTGCGCCACCCGTGGATGAACCTGTTCAGGGACGGCCAGGGGGTCTCGATGAACGGGACCGGCCTGTCCAGCGATTCGATGGTCTCGTCGAGGGTGTCCGTGATGGCCTCGGTGGGGACCGTGGACGAGGGGGCAATGTTCGCGACATTGCGGTGGAGCTCGTCCAACAGCAGGTCCAGGTCGACCCCGCTGCCGGCCTTGTTCATGATGTCTGCTCCGAGGGCCTGAACTCGGCGGCGGGTCGCGTCCTCCGAGACGATGCCGGCGTGGTGTGACAAGGACGATGCGGGCGTTGCCAGGCCTACGATGTCCCAGATCGCGGTAGGCGTCAGGGCCCGCCTCTCTGCTTCATCGAGACTCGAGGCGGCGGCTGCAATGGTCACCGGGTCTGTCGGCTTGCCGGCGTTGGAGGCGTCAAGGACGAGGCGGTAGAGGATCTCTCCTGCCAAGGTGGAGAAGTCCTCCGGGGCGAGACCCACCTCATCGAGTCGGGTGGCCCCGTTCCCTGAGGGGTCGAGGACTGCGGAGAGGACGGACTTTTCCGCTGGTGTCATCGGGAGATCTCCTTGGGGGATAGGGCATCCAGGGTCAGTCGACCGACGAGGTATGCCGTGTGGTCGTCGGGGGTGATGTGCCCGTTGGCAGCGAGCGCCCACAGCTTCCGGTTCTCATGGCGCCAGTCGGGGCCTCGGTCGAGCAGGGATCGTTCGTCTGCATCGGATAGGCGGAGGTCTCCGAACTTGCCGAGCCTGTCCTGCTGGTATTCCTTCACCCGTTCGATGATGTCTGCGGGCATGATCCAGTCTCCGGGGGCCCGGAAGTAGGCCTTGACCGCTTCGATGCAGTCGCGGAGCGTGTAGGGCTCGAGCAGCTCGTACCAGGCGATGATCTTCTCGTCTGTCACCTTGAAGCCCTGGTGGTATGCCTGGACTCGGGCGAGGACTTCGGCAGTCTCGTTGATGTTCACGATGCGTTCCTTTGCTGCTGGTCACGGAGGGCCTGCAGTCGCTGGCCGCGAGCACGTGTCTCGCTGATTCGGTTGTCTCTGCCAGCCGGGGCGGTTGACTTGTTCTGGGTTTCGTAGAGCACGGAGGCGAGCGTGGCTGGATGCAAGCTCTTGGAGTTCCAAGCGATCACGGCTTCGCGGACATGGGCGTATTCGTAGCCCTCGTCCAGGAGGTTCTTGATCTCCTTGGAAAGCTGGCCGATGACCCTGCCGGGTGGTCGGATGCTCTTGCTCTGAAGCCATTCCCCGATGAGCGTCTGGGCAGTTGGCTTCGATTGTTCGTCTGGGACTAGTTCGCCTTGGATCACGGCGACCTCCTGGCCGAGCAACGACGCGGGTTCGACTGCGCCCGTATCGTTCCTCTGGGTCTCGTTAACAGTGGGTCTCGTTATATGCGTCATCTGTGGGGCCACCCCCCTCGTCATCTGTGGGGCCACCCCCTCCCCGCCCGTGGGGCTAGGTGGCGTCATCTGTGGGGCTACCTCAAGTGGTCGGAACGTGGCCACTGTGTAGTAGTTGGATCTACGTTCCGAGGTGCCCTCTTCGTAGCGGGCCTCGACAGTGACCGCGCCAATCGCCTGCAGCTCCTTCAGATACCGATCCACAGAACTGAGCTTCTTGTTGATCCGCTTGGCGAGTGTCGTCCTGGACGGGAAGGCCTTCCCGGTTCGCTGATCTGCGTATCTCGCGAGGGCGGCGTACAACCGGAACGCCCCATCGCTGATCTCGGCATCGAGCACCCATTCGGGGATCTGGGAGAACTTGCCGCCCTGCATGGTCACTGCCTCTGGTGGTCTAGCAGTTCACGGACGGTGGTCTCTTCGATGCCTAGCCCGTCGGCGATCTCTTGATGAGTGAGTCCTGCGTCGTGAGCGAGCCGGACGTAGTAGGTCCGGTGGCTCCGGCCGCGCTCGGTGACCAGGCATTCCATGCGGAGGTAGTGCCTCGCGATCGTCTTTCTGTCGTCTTCGGCGGTGGGGGTCTCTTCGGAGGGCATCGCAACACCCCTCCTCTCTGCTTCGTTCGAACGGTTGGCGGGTCTTGGGTCGGGCTCTCTTGGCAGCACGAGCCAGTCCGTTGGGTTGCCCAACATGCTGAGGTTCCGGGGATGTAGCGATGCCCTCCAGCCCGAACGGGATGGAGGGCATCGCTACGGCGGATCCGAGCGCTTCGGGCAGTCAGGCGGCGGCCTTTAGTTCGGACTGGCTATCCGCAGTGCGTGCGTCGATCTCGTCGGCGATCTTGAGCAGATGCGCGGCAAGCTGGCGGGCCTGGTTGGCGTCGAACCCGAACCGGCTTTCTCCCTCGTAGTCCTCTTCTCTGATCTTCAGATCGGCCCACCCGCGGCGGTCTCCGTCTTCCTGCGTGACGGTCAGAGTGGTAGAGACGGTGAGGGCGCTGGCAACGCCAGTCGAGGGGATGGATGCGGCGGCGTAGCCGAGGGTCTGGACGTCATCGAGGAGGGTGAGGCCGTGGGCGTTGGTGGTCATGGTGTTCTCCTTGTGAAGGATTCCGCGTGAGCAGGTCCCGGGGTGCTGGTGCAGGTGTCGATTGGGCGGCCGGGGCGCTGCCGGCTGCATTGAGGAGTAGTGGTTCACCCGTCTGGACGGGTTAGACGGCTACCCCCAACCTGCGGATCGCGGCGCGTGCGTTGCTCCGGTCGATCGCCTTGTAGGGCGTCGGATCTGCGTACGTGATTGAGCTGTAGAACTGCAGCATCTCCTGGTCGGTAGGCTCGCGGGTGAATGCCGCGTGGCGGCGTTTGGCGAGCTTGGCGACGCGCCGGACGACGTTGCGCTCATCGTTCGGCAGATCTGCTCGGACGCGACCTTCCCAGAAGGCCAGACTGTAAGTGGGCATGGCTGTATTCCTTATCTCCCAGGGACGAACGCAAGGGGTGAAGGGTCGACAAAGGAACCCGCACGGTGTGGTCTGTTTAATGTCAGGTTCTGTACTTTGACTGACGCCTGGACGGGAACGTGTGCGGGCCATGGGCCTAGCACCGATCAATCCCTGTGACGGTTCGCTCAACTCAGGTCACCGTCGCGGCGGTCCTATCGGTGGGACGCGGGATCCTTCGCCGTGCGTTCGCTGGCGGGGAACGTGACCGATTCCTTGGACCAGTGAGAGAAGATGTCGACCATCAAGCCGTGGATCTCGTGCCCATAGAGACTCGTGGTGAAGGTTTCGATAGGCTCGTCCATGATCGCTTCCTTTGGAATGGGTTCGGTCTTGAAGGCCGTGGCGGTGACTTTGGCGAGTCCGTCACGGCCTTCTTTGGTCCGGAGGTTGGCGATCATCCCGCCTCCTCGAACTGTGCTTCCAGCCATGCCTCGACGTCTTCACGCCGATACATCACACGACCGCCGATCAATGCCGACTTGGGTCCATCGCCCTTGTGGCGGTAGAACCGCAGCGTATTGACCGGGATACGAGTGTCCTCCGACACCTCTTTCATCGTCATCAGACGGTGTGCCGCTACCTGCATGCCAACCTCCTAGTTGAAACATACTCGTTTACTACGTGCATGCAGAAAACGATACGAGGAGTGTTTGGCGTTGTCAAACGATCCCCGCATACTGGGGGAATGGATGAACGAAGAGAAACGACGGCGATAGATCGCGAACGTGACTTAGTGGAACGCTTCCGCGAAGTGCGTCAGTCCTTAGACATGACGCAGGAGGAACTCTCCAAGCGGTTGGTCCAAGCAGGGCTAAAGAGCATGAACCAAATGGCTGTCTCGCGACTGGAAGCAGGCAAGCGGTCTCTCAGATTCAATGAGGCCATCATCATCGCAGAGACGCTGGGCCAACCACTGCCGCTCTTGATGGACTCCAGCTGGGCGAATAACGCGGACATGATTCGTCAGACAGCGCTAGAGGCTCAAGCTGAGAGTAGCGCTGAGCAGATCATCAATGACGTGGTCACCACTCTCAGGCGGCAGCGCGAGCTGATTGAGGCAGCCTCCAAAATCGACTGGGCGATGGACGAAATCAGCTACCTGATGGCCGGGAGTCTACGTCCCATCGACGCAATCGCCAGGGAAGCCGTTAAGCGCTTCTTCCATGGAGAGTTCGAGGTCGGAACCTTTGACTTCCTGACGGAAGAGCAAAACGACATTCAGAATGAGATCCTCTCGCGGTATGCGGATGGCCGTCTGGAAGGACCCCAACTGGATCTTCTCCACGAATATTTGAGGAGGGTGAATGGCGTCGATCAAGAAGAGGCCTGACGGCAAATGGCGTGCCCGGTATCGCGACTACGCAGGGAAGGAACACGCCCGACATTTCCCCCGGAAGGTCGACGCCCAGCGGTGGCTAGACGAGGTTACGACGTCGGTAGTCACAGGCAACTATGTTGACCCGAAGTCGGCAAAGCTGACGGTGGGGGAGTGGGCGGACTCGTGGCTGAGGGGCTATGAGCAGAACAGGCCGTCTACGGTGCGGCAGGCTCAATCACATTTGAAGCACATCAGGGAGGCGTTCGGGGACCGCAAGCTGGACTCTGTGCGGCCCTCGGAGGTGAAGGCCTGGACGGTCCGGCTCAGTGAGTCAGGGCTGGCGGATTCCACGGTGTACGCGCTCCACGCGAGGCTGTCGCAGCTCTATGCGGATGCCGTTCACGACGGTCTCGTGGCGAAGTCTCCCGCGAGTAGGAGGACGTCTCCGAAGGTGGGCAAGCAGCGACCATACGTGGCTACCACGGAGCAGGTGTGGTCGCTTCACGATGCGATGCCGGCGGGACTTCGGCCGGCGGTGCTGTTGGCGGCGTTCGCGGGCCTGAGGATTGCCGAGGCGGTGGCGCTGCGGGTGGAGGATGTGGACTTCATGCGCGGGGTGATCTCCCCGGCGATCCAGTACCCGAACGATCCTCTGAAGACGGAGACCTCGAAGACTCCCATCCCGATCTCGACGGATTTGGCGGTGGAGTTGAACAGGATGCCCGTGAAGTTCGGAAGCGCCACCATCGTCACGACGGAGTATGGGCGCGGGATCTCTCCGCACCGGGTGGAGCACTATTTCCGTGTTGCCAGAGCGACGGTCGAGGGCCTGCCTGAGGGGTTCAGGTTTCACGATCTGAGGCACTACTACGCCAGTCTTTTGATCGCATCGGGGCTGGACGTGAAGGTGGTCCAGCGGTGCCTCAGGCACAACTCGGCTAAGACGACACTGGATACTTACGGGCACATGTTCCCGGACAAAGAAGAGTCCGCACGTGCTGCCATTACCGAAGTTCTGGGGGCTCGTGCGGACTCTCTGCGGACTAAGGCCGCTTCTTCCCAGTGATCTAGCTACACGCCGTAGTAGAGCTCGAACTCGTAAGGGTTCGGGCGGATGGAAAGCGGCAGGATCTCGTTCTCACGCTTGTACTCGACCCAGGCCTGGATGAGGTCCTCGGTGAAGACGTCGCCGGCCAGCAGGAACTCGTGGTCCTCCTCAAGCGCGCGCAGGGCCTCCTCCAGGGACGCCGGGGCCTTCTGGATGGTGGCGGCCTCCTCGGCGGGCAACTCGTAGAGGTCCTTGTCGATCGGCTCGGCCGGCTCGATCCGGTTGCGGATGCCGTCCAGGCCGGCCATCAGCTGCGCGGCGAAGGCCAGGTAGGGGTTGCCGGAGGGGTCCGGAGCGCGGAACTCCAGGCGCTTGGCCTTGGGGTTGGAGCCGGTGATCGGGATGCGGATGGCGGCGGAACGGTTGCCCTGGGAGTACACCATGTTGATCGGGGCCTCGAAGCCCTTCACCAGCCGGCGGTAGGAGTTCACCGTGGGGTTGGTGAAGGCCAGGATCGCGGAGGCGTGCTTGAGCAGTCCGCCGATGTACCAGCGGGCCGTGTCCGAGAGGTTGGCGTAGCCCTTCTCGTCGTAGAACAGCGGCTCACCGGCGTTCCACAGCGACTGGTGGCAGTGCATGCCCGAGCCGTTGTCGCCGAAGACCGGCTTCGGCATGAACGTGGCGGTCTTGCCGAAGGCGTCCGCGGTGTTCTTCACCACATACTTGAACTTCATCAGGTCATCGGCGGCGTGTGTGAGCGTATTGAACTTGTAGTTGATCTCCGCCTGGCCGGCGGCGCCGACCTCATGGTGGGATCGCTCGACCTCGAGGCCGACCTCGTCCAGGGCCACACAGATCGCGTCCCGCAGGTCGGCCTGCTTGTCCACGGGGGAGACGGGGAAGTAGCCACCCTTGACCGGGGTCTTGTGGCCGAGGTTGCCGCCCTCGTCCTGACGTCCGGAGTTCCACCAGGCCTCGTCCGAGTCGACGGAGTAGAAGCTGTGGTTCGGCGTGGAGGAGTAGCGGACGTCCTCGAAGATGAAGAACTCGGCCTCGGAGGCGAAGTTGGCGGTGTCCGCGATGCCGGTGGAGGCCAGGTACTCCTCGGCCTTCTGGGCGACGCCGCGGGGGTCACGGTGGTAAGGCTCTCCGGTCCGCGGGTTGACGATCGAGAAGCTCATCACGAGCGTCTTCTCCACGCGGAAGGGGTCGAGGTACGCGGTGGCCACGTCGGGGATCAACTGCATGTCCGACTCGGCGATGCCCTGGAAACCGCGGATCGAGGAGCCGTCAAACAGCTGGCCGTTCACGAAGAAGTCCTCGTCCACCGCCTTCGAGGGCAGGTTGAAGTGCTGCTGGACACCTGGCAGATCGGTGAAACGGACGTCCACGAAGACGACGTCCTCGTCTTGGATGAACTGCAGGACTTCCTGGGCGGTGCTGAACATCTGGTGTGCTCCTCGGGGTTCGGCTAGTGCCTCTACCCTATCGGGATGCCGTAACCCGATCGTGTCAGATGTGTTTCCGGCATGTAACGCGGAGCCCGGCCGCACCTGTGACGACCGCCCGGGCGGCAGGGCGTTGGGTGAATCCGCCGGACGCCGCCGAGCTCACGGATCGGTAGAGTGGAGCCGTGGCACGAACCCCCTCAACACCCCCTCCCTCCGGCGATGAGCCTGCGGCCGGCTCCCGGCGACGCGACTCCGGAGGGCATCCTGACGAACCCGTGGTGACCCGGCGGGACATGGCCGGCTGGGTGGGCGGCACCGCACGCCCGAACGCCCAGGGCCGCTGGCCGGGGGAGCGGCTGGGTCTGGCCCAGGACGGCCCCGCCTCCATGGCCGGATGGGGCCGACGCATTCTGGCCCTCTTCATCGACTGGTTCATCGCCATGATCGTCTCCGGCGTGTGGTTTGAGGGGAACCCGCTGGTGACGCACGGGATCTTCGCCCTGATGCACGTGCTGCTGCTGAGTCTGTTCGGCACCACGATCGGCAAGCGAGTGGCCCGGATCCAGGTGGTCCGCCTGGGGGGCGCGATGGCCACCCCGTTGCGAGTGGTCCTGCGCACCGTGCTGCTGTGCCTGGTGCTGCCTCCGGCCCTGATCGACCCGGACGGACGCGGACTCCACGATCGACTGGCTGGCACCGTCGAGATCCGCATGTAGTCCGCTATAGTCCGTGGCCGCCGCGGACCTCTCGACGTCGGGTGTCGGCTACCGGCCCCGCATGGACTTGCGGTCCGGGCGGGCGCGGTAGGGATCGATGCCCTTCGGAATCGGCATCTTGGCGGAGCCCAGGGAGTTCAGCCGCTTGTCGACAGCCTGGACCTCCTGCTTGGTCAGCGTCTTCTTCATCCGCTTGAGCGTCTTGGCCAGATCGTGGAGTTCCACCTGGTCGGCGCCGTGCCCGGTGGCGAGCACCTGGATCGGGACGTTCGGCAGGAAGCGCTGCATGTTCTTGCGTTCCTTCTCCACCAGCGGGCGGACGCGGGTGGTCGGCCCCTCGGTGATGAGCACGACGCCGGGCCGGCCCACGGCACGGAAGACCGCATCCTGGGTCTTCGGGCTGACGGAGACCGGCTGCTCCGGGACGATCCAGCCGCGGCGCAGAGTCGAGAGTGCTGCACCGGCCGCCCCAGGGCGGCCGTCG
>NZ_JALDXU010000023.1:0-36554 GCF_032154715.1 Citricoccus sp.
GTTGGCGCCGGCGCCGAGGCCGCGGGTGAGCTCTCGGCCCACGTCCAGCTTCACGTCGGCATCACTCATGAGCAGCGCCTGGGCGTCCGTGTTGATGGCGATGAACTCCACGCCGCGGAGTCCGACGTCGATCATGCGGTTGACGGCGTTCACGCCGGCGCCGCCGATGCCGACGACCTTGATGACGGCCAGGTAGTTCTGCGGTGCTGCCACGGTATTTGTCCCTTGCTCGGTGTCTGTCTGTCTTGGTACCCGGTGGTGACGCTGACGCCCAGCGCGTGTCCCGGCCACTCAGGTTGGCTTAACGTTCAGGTTGAAGGTTATTGTTATGTCAACCTGTCTTCTGGTTGAAACGTTATGGTGCTGGCGGCGTTCGTGCAAAGACCCGCCCCCGGTGTGTCGTCATGCTCTCCCCGCTGGCGCCGGATCCCGGCCGTGGCGACCGTGTTGGCGGCGGTGCAGGTCCTGACCATCGGACGCCACCGGGTCACCGGACGTCACCGGGTGACCGGCCGGTCCGGCGTGGAGACGTCGAATTCCTGGATCGGCGCCTCCTCGTTCTCGGGAACGTTCAAGAGGGCCTCGAGGACCTGGGCCTTCCGGGCGCCCTTGTCCGCGTTGCCCCAGAGGACCGTCCGGCCGTCCGTCAGTTGAAGGGTGACCGAGTCCACGGTTTCCGCGGAGGCGGACTCCATGCGGGTGCGGATCGGCTCGGGCAGTGTGCCCAGGACCGAGGTGATCACGTCGAAGACCTCGGGATCGCTGACATCGTCCACGCTGGACACGCTGGGCAGCTGATACGTGGAGGCTCGATCCCCGGTCAGCGTGGCCAGGGCCTCCCCGCTCGCCGAGTAGAGGACGCGACCCTCCCCCTCCGGGACCATGGCCACCGGCTGGTGCTCCACGATCTCCACCGACAACGAGTTGGGGGGTTCGGCATGGACCCGGACCGTGTCCACGGCCGGTTCCCCGGCCAGGAGGTCCTCGACGGTCCGTTGGCCGACCTGCGGAAGCGGTTCTTCGATCACCGGTTCCAGCAGTTCCTCCGCCCGGCTCTGCTCCAGGAGGTCCGTCCCCGTGACCTTGATCTGCTGGATGGCCAGCACCGGGGAGAAATACAGCACCGCCCCGAGGATGGCCAACAGCACCAGGACAACGGCTCCGCTGATCAACCACACCCGGCGGTGCCGCCGGCGGACCTGACCCTGTGTCTCCGGGAACTCGACCACATTGTCCGCAGGCCGGGTGGCGTCCTCCGCCACAGCGGAAGCCGAAGCAGCATCCGGTCCCGCCGTGGCCGATCTGCTGCTGGGGGGCCGCTCGTCCGTCACGGGCGTCCCGCCCGCTCGGTCAGCGCCGCCAGCACCGCACTGCCCTGGGCGGTGACGTCCCCGGCCCCCATGGTGAGGATGACGTCTCCGGGCTGTGCCGCGGCCACCAGGGAGGTGACGGCGGCGGGCGCGTCCGCTGGCACGGTCGACGACCCTGGCAGTTCCGTGCGGACCTGGCGGGCGATCAGCGAGGAGTCGACGCCCTCGATGGGCTCCTCCCGCGCGGGGTAGACCGGCAGCACCCGGACCCCGTCCGCCGCCGAGAGTGCTGCGGCGAAGCCGTCCGCGAAGTCGCGGGTGCGCGAGTACAGGTGGGGCTGGAAGAGCACGTGGACCCGGTTTCCGCCGGCCACGGTCCGTCCGGCGGCGATCGCTGCGGCAACCTCGGTCGGATGGTGGGCATAGTCGTCGAAGACCCGGACACCGGCGGCCTCGCCCCGGAACTCGAAGCGGCGTGCCGTGCCCCGGAAGGCCTCGATCCCCCGTGCCGCGGCACCGACGTCGAGGCCGGCGTGCCGGGCGGCGAGCAAGACCGCCGCCGCATTGAGCGCGTTGTGCCGACCGGGCACGGCCAGGGTCAGGGACGTCGTCGTTCCCTCCGCCCACCGGTAGGTGAGCCGCTGTCCGGTGCCGCCGGACAGCTCAGCCAGCTCGCTGCCCACCAGCACAAGGTCATCGGCCCGTGCCGGATCCGATCCATAGGTGGCCACCCTGGGCACCGGACGGCCGTCGACGGCCTCGGTGCGCGCCCACTCCGCGGCCTCGCGAGCGCCGGCGTCGTCGGCGCAGGCCACCAGGACGCCCTCGGATGGCAGGAGCCGGACGAAATCCCGGAACACCGCGGTGACGGCCTCCACGGAACCGTAGAAGTCGAGGTGGTCGGCCTCCACGTTGGTCAGGATGGCGATCTCCGGGCGGTAGTTCAGCAGGGTGCCGTCCGATTCGTCGGCCTCGGCGATGAACCACTCGCCCCCGCCGGCGGTGGCGTTGGTCCCCAGACCCGCCACAGCAGCCCCCACCGCGAAGGTGGGGTCGGCGCCCGCGTCAGAGAAGGCCATGGCTGCCATGGAGGATGTGGTGGTCTTGCCGTGGGTGCCGGCCACGGCAAGGACCCGGTGACCGGACATGGCGGCGGCCAGGCCCTCGGAGCGGTGAAGCACGGGGATCCCGCGCCCCACGGCGGCGTCGTACTCGGGATTGCCCGGACCTGCGATCGAGGAGGCGATGACGGTGCCCACCGCTCCCCCGCCGTCCTGGGCGAGGCGGTCGAGGTGGGCGGCGTCATAGCCCACGAAGACCGTGGCTCCAGCCGATTCCAGCTCCCGCATGACCGGCAGGTCCTTGGCGTCCGTCCCCGAGATCTCGACACCGAGCTGCTGCATGATCCGGGCGATGCCCGAGACACCGACCCCGCCGAGGCCGAGGAAGTGGACGCGCCCCAGGCCGGCCAGGGCCGGGGGCATCGACGGTGCTGACGGGGGGTTCACGAGGCGTCTCCTGGGTGGTTGCTGGAGGAGGAAGAGGTCCGGCCGGCGGCCTGCAGGACCAGACTGGCCATGGTGTTGTCGGCGTCCCGGATTCCCCGGGACTGGGCCGCGGCGGACATGGCCGTCAGCCGTGCGGGGTCCTGGGTCAGCGGAAGGAGCTCGCGCCGGACCCAGTCGGCGGTGAATGCCTCGTCCCGGACCATCAGGGCTCCGCCGGCTGCCACGAGACCGCGGGCGTTGAGGGCCTGCTCCCCGTTGCCGATGGGCAGGGGGACGAGGACGGCGGGCAGACCCACGGCGGCGAGTTCGTGCACGGTGCCCGAACCGGCCCGCGCGACGATGAGGTCCGCGGCAGCGTAGGCCTGTTCCATCCCGTCGAGATATTCTCGCTGGTGGTAGCCCGCAGCGGTGACCGGGGTGCCGTCCGCGCCCAGGACCTGCTTGTCCCGACCGGTCAGGTGCAGCACCTGCAGGCCGGCGGCGGAGAGGTCGGGCAACGCGGCGGCGATGGTCCGGTTGACGTTGAGGGCGCCGGAGGACCCTCCGGTCACCACCACCGTGGTGAGCCCGGTGTCCAGGCCGAGTGCCCGCCTCGCCTGTACCCGTGACGCGTCCCGGTCCAGCGTGGAGATCTCCCGGCGCATCGGCATGCCGACGCAGCGGGCCCGGGGCAGGACGGTCTCCGGGAAGGCCGTGGCCACGACGGCGGCCTTGCGGGCACCGACCTTGTTCGCCAGTCCGGCCCGGACGTTGGCCTCGTGGATGACCAGCGGCAGGCCGCGGCGGACGGCAGCCAGGTAGACGGGGGTGGAGACGTATCCGCCAACCCCGACCACCACGTCCGCCCGTCGGCGGTCCAGGATCTCTCCGGCCTGGGTGACGGCCCGGCGCAGTCGCAGGGGCAACCGCACGAGGTCCATGGTGGGTCTGCGGGGCAACGGCACCCGGTCGATGGTGTCCAGCTCGTAGCCGGCGTCCGGGACCAGCCGGGTCTCCAGGCCCGAGGTGGTACCGACCATGGTGCAGTGCACCCTGGGACTCCCGGCGTCTTCGGCCGACGTGGCGTCTGCACGGGGGTGGTGTGCAGCTTCGAGGGCGCGCGCGATCGCGAGCATGGGGCTGACGTGCCCGGCGGTCCCACCGCCCGCCAGGACGACGCGGAGCGGTTCGGTCATGAACGGGCCTTCTTCCCGGCGCGGGCGGCGCCGACAGGGGGTGTGGGTGGTCCGGCGGCTCCGGAGGCGGGGACGGCGGCGGCCTCCGCTGCGGCCTCCTCTTCCTGGCGCTGTTCGCGGGCGAAGGCGAGGACCACGCCGACTCCGGCCAGGACGAACGTCAGCGCCGAGCCACCGTAGGAGATGAAGGGCAGCGGGACACCGATCACCGGCAGCAGACCGGTGACCATGGCAATGTTGATGAAGGCCTGACCGATGATCCAGATGAGGATGCCGCCGGTGCAGATCCGGACGAAGAGAGAAGTCGAGCGGCGCGCCACCCGGAACAGGCCGATGGCCAGACCGGCGAACAGTCCGATCACGAGGAGGGTCCCGGCCAATCCGAGCTCCTCCCCGAGGATGGTGAAGATGAAGTCGTTCTCCGCCTCCGGGATGTAGCTCCACTTCTGGCGGGACTGGCCGAGTCCGACCCCCCACCAGCCGCCGGAGGCCAAGGCGTACATGCCGTGGTCCGGCTGGTAGCAGGGTTCCGTGGGGAACTCGCAGTTGCCCAGCCAGGCCTGGATGCGCACGGCACGGTTGGCCGAGGTCAGGGCCATGATCACGGCCCCCAGAGCACCGATGCCGCCGGCCATGAGGAAGTAGCGCAGCTTGGTGCCGGCCAGGAACAGGACGGCGGCCATGATCATCATGATCACCATGGCGGTGCCGAGGTCCCGGCCGTACATGATCAGGCCGAGCAGGATGGCGCCCACCGGGAAGATGACCGGGACGATCGAGTGCTTGAGCTGACCGACCAGCTTGGCCTTGCGCTCGAGGACCACGGCGGCCCACAGGGCCAGGGCCAGCTTGGCGGCTTCGGAGGGCTGGGCCGTGAACGAGCCGATCTTCAGCCAGTTCTGGTTGCCGTTGACCTCGTGGCCGAGCGGTGTCAGCACCAGGGCCAGCAGGAAGATCGCCAGCAGGATGGCGGGCCAGCCCAGAGACCGCAGCCGGTCCGTGCCCAGCCGGGAGAGGACGAACAGGACCGCGAACCCGACCACGGCGAACATCGCCTGCCGGATGAACAGGTCATAGGATCCCGAGGACTCCCCGATGTTCTCGACCGAGGAGGAGGAGAGCACCATCACCAGGCCGATGACGGTCAAGGCCGCGGCGCAACCCAGGATGAGGAAATACGAGGTGCGGCTGGAGCCCTGGCCTTCGAGGAATCCCCAGGCCCGACGCCACACGGGCCGGTGGGGTGTGGTCACCATGCAAGGGCTCCTTAGCTGCCCAGCCCCTTGGCTTCCATGAGGCGGGCGACGGCGTCGATAAAGGCGTTTCCTCGGTCTGCGTAGGATTCGAACTGGTCCATGGACGCCGCTGCCGGCGCCATCAAGACGACGTCCCCGGGCCGGGCCACCGCATTGGCTTCACGGACCGCTGCGGCCATGGCCTGATGGCCGTCCGAGGGGTCTTCTCCAGTGTCCCGCACGGCGGTGGAGAGAACCGGGACGTCCGGCGCGTGTCGCCGCAACGCCCCGGCGAGTTCGCCGGCGTCGGCGCCAATGAGCACGACGGCGCGCAGCCGGCCGACGTGGCGCGCGACGAGCTCGTCGTAGCTCACCCCCTTGGGCAGGCCGCCCGCGATCCACACGACATCCGCGAACGCCGCCAGTGACGCATCGGCCGCATGGGGGTTGGTGGCCTTGGAGTCGTTGATCCACAGCACGTCGTCGGCCTGGGCCACCAGCTGGATCCGGTGGTCGCCGGACCGGTAGGAGCGCAGCCCGTCGCGGACCGCGTCCGGCGCCACCCCGATGGCGCGGACCAGTCCGGCGGCCGCCAGGGCGTTGGCGACCTGGTGCTGCGGGGCGATCGGACCGAGGTCCTCCACCTGGCCCAGTTCCAGGGCCTGGTTGGCCCGGTCCTCCAGGAAGGCCCGGTCCACGAGGAGGCCGTCCACCACGCCGAGCATGGACCGTGCCGGGGTGTCGGTGGTGAAGGACACGGCCCGGCAACCCTCCTGGACGTCCGCCTGCTCGACCATGCGCATGGTCAACGGCTGTTCCTCGTTGAACAGGCAGGCCAGCCGGGTGTGCTCGTAGATCTTGGCCTTGTCCGCACAGTAGGCCTCGAAGGAGCCGTGCCAGTCGACATGGTCCTCGGCGAGGTTGAGCACGGCTGAGGCAGCGGGCTCGATGTGGTGGGTCCAGTGCAGCTGGAAGCTGGAGAGTTCCACGGCAAGGGTGTCCCAGCCCTCGGGGTCACGGATCGCGTCGAGGATGGGCGTGCCGACGTTGCCGCACGCGATGGCCCGCTGCCCGGCGGCCAGCAGCATCGATTCGACCATGCCCACCGTGGTGGTCTTGCCGTTGGTGCCGGTGACCACGAGCCAGTCCGCGGTCTTGCGCCCGGCCCGTTCGCGGACCCGCCAGGCCAACTCCACCTCGCCCCAGACGGGGATCCCGGCCGCGGCGGCGGCCGCCAGGAGGGGCTGGTCGGGCCGCCACCCCGGGGAGGTGACGACGAGCTCCGGGGCCAGCCCTCCGACGTCGGGCAGGGAGGCGGTGTGCCGGTCCCCCAGCAGCACATCCTGGACGCCCACGATGAGGAGGGTCTCCGCCTTGGCCTGGTGTTCCGGGCTCTCCAGGCCGTCGACGACCACCACGTGGGCGCCGAGCTCGGCCAGGGTGTCCGCCGCTGCGAAACCGGACAGGCCCAGGCCGGTGACGACGGCGCGCAGACCGGTCCAGTCGGCGTCCCAGCTGGTCAGTGCCGCGAGGCGGTCAGCGGGGTCGGTCCGGGGTTCGGGGGTCTCGCGGATCACTGGGAGAGCACCCATTCGCCGTAGAACAGGGCGATGCCGACGGCCACGCAGAGCAGGCCGATGATCCAGAACCGGATGACCACGGTGACCTCGGCCCAGCCCTTGAGCTCGAAGTGGTGTTGCAGCGGTGCCATCAGGAACACGCGCTTGCCGCCGGAGAGCTTGAAGTAGCCGACCTGGATGATGACCGAGAGGGTGATGAGGACCATGAGCCCGGCCAGGACAACCACGAGGAGTTCGGTCCGGGACATGATGGCGAAGCCTGCCAGGGCGCCGCCGAGGGCGAGCGAGCCGGTGTCCCCCATGAAGATCTTGGCCGGCGCGGTGTTCCACCAGAGGAACCCGATCAGGGCGCCGGTGAGGATGGACGCCAGCACGGCCAGGTCCATGGAATCCCGCACCTCGTAGCAGCCGGGCCCCTCGCCGGTGACCCCGCACGACTGGTTCGCCTGGAACAGGGTGATCAGCATGTAGGCGGCGGTGATCATGGCGGTGGCGCCGGTGGCCAGTCCGTCCAGGCCGTCCGTCAGGTTCACGGCGTTGGTGGTGGCCGTGGTGATGAGGTTGGACCAGACCACGAAGAGGATCACACCGAGGACCGGGCCGGCGAAGGCCAGGTCGATCGGCAGGTCCCGGACGAAGGAGATGGCGGTCGAGGCGGGGGTCAGCCCGCGCTCGTTGGGGAAGTTCAGGGCCAGCACGGCGAACGTGATGCCGACGACGGCTTGGAGGACGATCTTGGCCCAGGGAGTCAGGCCGAGTGAGCGCTGGTTGGAGATCTTGGTGAAGTCGTCCAGGAACCCCACGAAGCCCATCCCGACCATGAGCAGCAACAGGATCATGGCCGAGGCCGTGATTCCCGCGTTCTCCAACTGCAGACCGGACATGATCCAGTGGGTCAGGAAGTAGGCGAGCACGGTGGCGACCACGAAGACCGCTCCACCCATGGTCGGCGTGCCGCGCTTTGTCGCGTGCGAGGTGGGGCCGTCATCACGGATGAACTGGCCGTACCCCTGACGGACGAGGAATTTGATGAACAACGGCGTGCCGATGAGTGTCAGCACGAGCCCGAGGAGGGCACCGATCAACAGGCCTATCACTGGCTCTGCTCCTTCCGGTCCCCGGTGGTCGGGACATCCATGGGGCCCGGACTGGCCGGGCCATGTGCGAGCCGATCGCCTAGATCGCCCAGGCCGGCGCCGTTCGAGGACTTGAACAGGACGATGTCACCCGGGGCGAGCTTGCCCCGGAGCAGCTCGACAGCAGCATCAAGGTCTTCAGCGAAGTCGACCTCGTCGCCCCACGACCCCTCGTTCACCGCAGAGGTGTAGAGCGGACGGGCGCCGCGGCCGACGACCAGGAGCTGATTGATGTTCAGCCGAACGACAGCGGTGCCGATCGCGGTGTGCTCTCTGATGCGGGCGTCGCCCAGCTCGAGCATCTCCCCCAGCACCGCCCAGGTGCGCCGTCCCGTGGACCGGCCCATCATGGCGAGGGTCTGCAGGGCCGCCCGCATGGACTCCGGGTTCGCGTTGTAGGCGTCGTTGATGATGGTGATGCCGTCCGGACGGTCGGTGCGTTCCATCCGCCGGCGGCTCGTGGCTCCAGCGCCGTTGAGCGCCGCGGCGATCCCCTCCACGGCCAGGCCCGCGGCCGCTGCCGCCGCGGCGGCCGCGGCGATGTTGGAGGCGTGATGCCGCCCGATGAGGCCGGAGGCCACGGGGTGGGGTTCGGCGGCGGTGCCCGCGCCGAGACGCAGATCGAACTGAGGCTGCTCGTCGGCGTTCGTCGTGAGGGAGCCGGCGAGGGCGGAGAAGGCGGCCGTGCCCGCCTCGAGGTCCGCGTCCACCAGCGGGAAGGAGCCGTCCTCCACGGAGAACCAGACCACGCGTCCCCGGGTGCGGGCGGCCATCGCGGCCACGCGGGCATCATCCCGGTTGAGCACGGCGTAGCCCTCAGAGGGCAGGGACTCGACCAATTCGCCCTTGGTCCGGGCGATGTTCTCGACCCCGCCGAACTTGCCGGCGTGAGCGGATCCGACCATCAGGACGACCCCGATGTCCGGCTGGACCATGGAGGAGAGGTACGCGATGTTGCCCACTTCGTCAGCACCCATCTCGATCACGAGGTAGCGCGTGTCCAGGGCGGCCCGGAAGACGGTCAGCGGCACGCCGACCTCACCGTTGTAGGAGTTCTGCGGCGCCACCGTGGGACCCGCGGTCGCCAGGATGGTGGCCAGCAGGTCCTTGGTGGTGGTCTTCCCGGCCGAGCCGGTGATGCCGATGACCGTGGTCGGCGAATGCTCCCGGATCCGCTGCACGATGTGCCTGGCCAGCCGTCCCATGGCCAGCACCACGTCGTCCACGATGACGGCCGGGTCCGGTCGCCCCCCGGCATCCGTGGTCTGACGTTCGGCCAGGATGAGAGTGGCACCCGCGGCGCGGGCAGCCGGGATGAAGTCATGCCCGTCGGCGTGCTCACCGGGCTTGGCGATGAACAGGGTCCCGGCAGCGGCCTCCCGGGAATCGGTGGTGGCGGAGTCGACCGTGGCACCGGACGGCACGGAGGCAGACAGGGTGCCTCCCGTGGCCTCGGCGACGGCGGTTGCGGTGAGTTCGATCATGACCCGTCAACTTTACGTCCACGCCCATGAGAATCCGATGAGGGGCTGAAACCGTGCCGTGCCAGGGCGGCCCGCAGTTCCACCCGGTCGTCCAGGGCCACGTCCACACCGTCCATGTCCTGGACGGTTTCATGGCCGCGGCCGGCCAGCAGCACCGTGTCGGCCGGTGTGGCCAAGGACACGGCCAGGTCGATGGCGTCCTGGCGCGGCGCGGTCTCGTGGACCTCGATCTCGCGGCCGGTTCCGGCGGCCTGACGGGCCGCCTCCCGCACGCCGGTGAGCACCTCGGACCGGATGCCGGCGGGCTCCTCCGTGTGGGCGTCGTCATCGGTGACGATCACGATGTCGGCCCACTCGGCCGCGATGCGACCCATCACCGGTCGCTTGGCCCGATCCCGGTCCCCGGTGGCACCGAAGACGAGGATGGTGCGGCCGCTGGTGTTGCCGGCCGCCTGGCGCGCATCCCGGACGGACTCCAGCGCACGCACCATCCCGTCAGGGTTGTGGGCGAAGTCGACGATGCCGTCCGGGGACTGGCCGACGACCTCCATGCGGCCGGGCACGGCCGTGGCGAACGGCCCCTGGCCCACCGGCACGTTCAGCACGCGGGCCACGGCGTCCCACTCGGTGCCGGGGAGGGATTCGAAGACCATGACGGCGGCCAGCGCGGCGTTGGCCACGTTGAACCGTCCGGGCAGCCCGGTGGAGGCGGTGACGCTGCGGCCACTGGCCGCATGGAGCAGGGAGAACCGGTGCCCGAGGCCGATGGCCTCGACGGATGTGACGGTCCAGTCCGCGCCCGTCAGCGGCGTGCCCCCGTGGTCGGCCGCGGGCCCCAGGGACAGGGTCGCGGTGGGGCAGCCGGCGGCGGCGGCCATCCTGGTCCCCCAGGTGGTGCCGTCAGGGTCCGGGGCATCGGGGCCGCCGTCCAGGGTGACGACGGCGCGACCGGTCCGTCGGGCGTCGAAGAGGCCCGCCTTCGCGGCGAAGTACTCCTCCATGGAGCCGTGCAGGTCCAGATGGTCCTGGGTGAGGTTGGTGAACCCGGCGACCGCGAAATGCAGGCCCGCGACCCGCCGGTAGCTGATCGCGTGGGAGGAGACCTCCATGGCGGCCGAGCTCACCTGTTCCTGGCGCATCATCGCCATCAGCGCGTGCAGCTGGGTGGATTCGGGGGTGGTCAGGGTGCTCGGGACCGTGCGGCGTCCGGCGCGGATCTCGATGGTGCCGATGAGGCCGGTGGTCTCCCCCCAGGCCTCCAGCAGCGAGGTGAGGAAGTAACTCGTGGTCGTCTTGCCGTTGGTCCCGGTGATTCCGTACATCCGCGGGCCCACCCCCGCGTTCCGGTAGATGGCCGCGGCAGCCGGCCCGACGGCGTCGCGCACGTCCCGCACCACCAGGACCGGGGTGCCCGGGGGCAGGTCACCCGCCAAGTCCGCCCCCGCCCGGTCCGTGAGGAGCCCGGCGGCCCCGGCTGCGACGACGGCGGCGGCGAACTCGGCACCATGGCGGTTGGCACCGGGCACTCCCACGTAGAGGTCGCCGGCCCGCACCGCACGGGAGTCCATCGCGATCCCGGCAGGCCCGGGCTGCCCGGGGAGCCCGCTGTCCACGCCGGCGAGCTCGACGGGCAGGCCTGAGCGGTTGAGGGCCTCGATGAGGTCGTTCCAGTCCAGCGGGTCCGTGTGGTCCGGGCGGAAGGCAGCATCCTGCTCGGCAGGACTCAGGGGTGAGGTCATGGTCTGGCAGTCCCCTCTTACCAGGGACGCTTCTGCGGGTCTTCGGGGAAGACGTCGTAGTTCTGCGGTTCCTGGTCGATCGGCGGCACGTTGTACTTGGTCAGCAGGTAGGACAGTACCTCGGCGGCGGTGTCCTCCACCTGCCAACTCTTCCAGTCGCCCTGCGGCCGGTACACGGAGATCGCCACGACGAACTGTGGATCATCGAGGGGGGCGACGCCGGCGAAGGAGGTGGTGTAGCCGTTGTAACCGCCCACGCCGGCGGCCTCGCCGGTACCGGTCTTGCCGCCCACGCGGTATCCGGGGATCTGGGCCGGCCCGGCGGTGCCCAGTTCGACGACGCCCTCCATCAGGCGGAGCATCTCCTCGGAGGTCTCCTCGGAGTAGATCCGGGTGCCATCGTCCTCGGGGAGGACGTTCTCCGAGCCGTCGGCGTCGATATAGGCGTCGATCAGCTGGGCTTTCTTCTCCACCCCGCCATTGGCGACCGTCTGCAGGATCTGCGCGAGGTGCAGCGTGGTCTGGGTGTAGCCCTGGCCGAACATGGTGGTGAACCGCTGGCGGCCGTCCCACTGGGACGGTTCCACCAGGATGCCCTTGTTGCTGCCGGGCAGGCCGATGTCGATGTGCTCGCCGACACCGAGCTGCTTGAGGTAGTCGTAGCGGACCTCGTCCTCCACGGTCTGGGCGACCTGCACGGTACCCGTGTTGTAGGACCGGGTGAAGATGCCCGCCGTGGTCATGTCATAGGTGTCGTGCGGCATGGAGTCGTTGATGACCTGGCCGTCGAACTCCTGCTTGTTCGGGACCGTCCAGGTGTCCGTCGGAGAGATGCCGCCCTGCTCGAGCGCCGTGGCGAAGGTGGAGATCTTGCCGGTGGAGCCCGGCTCGTAGGACTGTGTCAGAGACGTCGGCCGCCAGAACAGACTGTCCGTGGCCGAGGGGTCCGAGGGGTCCACGGTGGTGGAGTCGGCCATCGCCACGATCTCGCCGGTCTTGGCGTTCATCACGGTGATGTTGCCCCAGTCGGCGTTGTAGGAGTCGGTCTTGCGGGCGATCGCCTCCTGGGCGAACCACTGCACGTCCTGGTCGATGGTCAGACGCAGGTCCTGGCCGTCCACGGCAGGAGTCTCGGAGAACTCCGCGTTGGGGATGCGCACGCCGTCCGCGGCGATCTCGTAGGTGCGTTTGCCCTCGGTGCCCGAGAGGTGCTCGTCCTGGCTCAGCTCGAGGCCTTCCAACGGGGTGCCGTCTCCCCCGAGGAACCCCAGGATGGACCCCGCCACCGAGCCGTTCGGGTAGGAGCGTTCAGACACCGGCTCGGCCAGCAGCCCGGGGATGCCGATCTCCATGGCCTGTTCCTTGACCTCCGGCGTGATGCCCTTCACGACGACCTTGTAGGGACGGTCACCCACCATCCGATCGCGCAGTTCTTCAGCGTCCACGTTGAGGATGCCGGAGAGCTCCTGGAGCGAGTCCTCCAGGGCCACGTCCTCCATGGAGTTGGTGTCGTTGTTCCACTTTCTGTAGTCCTTGACGAGCCGCTGGTCCGCCACGAGGTCGTAGCGGTCCACCGACGCGGCGAGCACGCGGCCCTGGGAGTCGAGAATGGAGCCGCGCTCCGGTGTGATCGAGACGGAACGCAGCCGCTCTTTCATCGCCTCTGACGCATGGCCCGATGCGTCGACACCCTGGATGACCACCAACCGCAGTGCCAGGACCACCAGCAGGGCCAGGGCGAGGAGGATGCCGAGCCGCAACCGGCGCCCGCTGGCGTCAACGGTGGCGCCGGTTCCGGTTCCGGGAGTCCTGGCCATCTACGGTGTCCTTCCTGCCCGGTGTCGGGTGGGTGCTCTAGGGGGTTGCGGGTGGTCGGTCAGGGGCGTGTCAGCTCAGTTCCCGCTGGCGGAGAACTCCGGTGCCGGGATCGTGCCGCCGTTGAGGCTCTCCGATTCCCCGTCCGCACTCTCCTGCGCGGGGCTTTCGGCCGTGTCCGCCGAGCCGTTCGCGGCGGCGTCCGCTCCGGAGGGGACCGGCAGGGCAGCGAAGGCGCCGGCGCCGGCGGGGGCCTCCACCGCCTCGGATGGTTCCGCGTCCGCCCCGGTGGCGGCCGAGCCGGCAGCGGCTGCGGCCTGCTTCTCGGAGGGGCTGGCGGGGGCGGCCACATGCCCACTGGGCTTGTCCTCGGCATCGGCCGCGGTGGCAGTACCGGTGACCGCGCCGTCGGACAGGTCGATCGAGGCGACATCTCCGGGATTGACCATGCCCAGCTTCGTGGCCTCGGCCGCCAGGTTCTGGGGCGCCTCCAGGTGTTCGACCTGCTGCCGGAGCAGCTCGTTGGACTGGCTCAGGTCCAACTGCTCGTTCTTGAGCGAGACCAGGTCGTACTGGCGGTTGGACACCGTGATGTTGGTGACGAGGACAGTCATCAGCGCAGCGACCAGCACGGCGATGCACAGTCCGGCGAATCCGCGACCGGACTTGCGGATGGGAGCGGGAACGAGCGCCAAGGGGGTGCGTCGGCGCGACGAGGCGTTCTGGCCGGCGTCAGTGTCGGACCGCCGTGCGGGCCGGATGACGGGTTGCCAAGGAGCAGCCTGTCCGATCTGCGGAGCGGTGCTCTCACGGGTCGGGACGGGCTGCTGCATGGCGGGTCGCTCCTGCGTTGCGGTCATGCTTTGCTCCTTGATGCTCTGATCTTCTCAACTGCTCGCACTTTTGCTGAGGAGGCGCGAGGGTTTTGTTCGATTTCTTTCTCGGTGGGTTTGTCCACGCCCCGGGTGACGACCTTGACCACGGGAGCGTGTTCCTCGAGTTCGATCGGGAAACCGGGGGGCGCCGTCGAGGTGGCATCGGCCATGATCGCCCGCTTGGTGATCCGGTCCTCGAGGGAGTGGTAGCTCATGACGACCAGCCGGCCGCCGACGGCCAGGTGGTGCAACGCCGCCGGGAGCGCGTCCTCGAGGACGTCGAGCTCCTCGTTCACCTCGATCCGCAGGGCCTGGAAGGTCCGTTTGGCCGGATGACCACCGGTCTTGCCGGCCGCCACGGGGACTGCCCCGCGAATGACCTCAACGAGGGGACCGGTGGAGGTGAAGGGTGATTCGGCCCGGGCCTGGACGATGGCGGAGGCGATGCGTCCGGCGAACTTCTCCTCGCCCCAGGCACGGATGATTCCCCGCAGCCGATCCTCGTCGTAGTCGTTGACCACGTCGGCGGCGGTGATGCCGCCCGTGGTGTCCATGCGCATGTCCAGCGGGGCGTCATACGAATAGGCGAAGCCCCGGCCTCGTTCGTCCAATTGGTAGGAGGAGACACCCAGGTCGTAGAGCATGGCGTCGGCCTCGTGGAAGCCGCTGGCGGCCAGCGCGTCACCGACCTCGTCATAGGTGCCGTGCCAGGTGTGGAGGCGCTCCCTGGCCCAGGCCAGTCGCTCGGTGGCGAGGCGGAGGGCTTCGGTGTCACGGTCGATGCCCACGACGACGGCGTCCGGGTGACGCTGCAGGATCGCCTCGGCGTGGCCTCCCATGCCGAGGGTGCCATCGAGGTAGACCGGCGCACGTCCGGCCCGGCGGGCGGCTTCGAGGCCCGGCGACATCAGGTCCAGGACACGGTCCTGCATCACGGGTACGTGCCGGTCCTGTGCCGGAGTCGGTTCGATGCCCACGCCTTGTCTCCCCTTCCTCGCTGATGGATGTCCCGGTCCCTTAAGTGACAGGCGGACCCTTGGATCAGATCCCCATCCGCTCACCGGTTCCGTGCCTGGCCCGGGGGAAGTCGGGTCAGGTCCGGCCGAGGGCGGCTGGAGGTCTCATTCAAGAATCCGCGCTGTGTGGTTATGCTCCCGGTCTCCTAGAAGATCCCGGGCAGTACTTCCTCGTCCGTCTCGGAGAACGCGTTCTCCTGCTCCTCCAAGTAGGAGGCCCAGGACCCGGCATCCCAGATCTCGGCCCGGCTGCCGGCACCGATCACGGCGAGCTCCCGGTCCAGTCCCGCATAGCTGCGCAACGGGGCCGGAATGGTGATGCGTCCCTGCTTGTCCGGCGTCTCGTCCGAGGCACCGGACAGGAACACACGGATGTAGTCCCTGGCCTGGCGTGAGGACAGTGGTGCCGACCTCATCTGCTCGTGAACCTTCTCGAACTCACGGGCACTGAAGACATAGATGCAGCGCTCCTGCCCTCGAGTGAGGACCAAGCCCTCTGCCAGCTCCTCACGGAACTTGGCCGGAAGGATCAGCCTCGCCTTCTCATCCAGGCGCGGCGTATAGGTCCCGAGGAACACGACCCACCACCTTTGCCGTCCGAGAGGTGCGCGTGACCCTCCTTCACCACCAACCTCCGATGTCCTCCACTTTACCCCACAACCCCCCACAGTCAAGCCAATACGGGGTAGGAGACACGGCGTGGCGCAGTGCGGTTCGCGGCTGCCGTGACGTCCCGACTCGGACCACATGCCTTGTCATCACGGGGATTCACGGCGATGAGACAATGCACCCTTCCGCTCAGGCTCAGCCGGGGAGGGAGGTGGAGGACGTGGAGGGAGTCCTGCGTAGTCGACGCCCTCCCGGCGCGCCGCGGCGGCCCGCTCCCCCGGCCTGGGGCCGAATATCATCCGGGGCCACTGCGGGAAAGGAAATGGGGAGGGAAGTGGGGAGGAAAGCGGGAAGGCAGCTGGGAGCCCCGCCGAAGGAGACGGAGGCCCGCCGACCTATCCCGTTAACGACGAAACCCCGCCGCGGGGCGACGGGGTTTCGGTTCCGGGCACGCCGTGGCGCACCGGAGAGTCAATGATGGTCAGTGCACGATCAGGGTTCTTGGTTGCGGCGGTCCTCCCACCGCTGTTCCAGGTTCGCCATGAAGGGTGAGTTCTTCTTGGCGGCGGCGGAGTCGTGACCCCGTCCACGCGTGGGTTGCCGTGATCGGCTGGTGGCCACGTAGACCCCGGCCGCCATGACAATGAACCCGATGATGCCCAACCAGATGAACTGTTGGGAGACGCCCCACAGGAGGGCGCCGAGTCCCACCGCCGCGGTCACCGCGCCGGCCACCAATCGGGTGGTCGAAAAACGAGAGGTACCCGCTTCACTCATGCTCGTGGCAAAGTGCGGGTCCTCTGCATTCAGCTGTTGTTCCAGCTGCTCAAGGAGCTTCTGCTCCCGCTCAGACAACGGCATCGCTGCCTCCTCTTCCGGCCCGGGCCTTCCCGTCCGTCTAGCATAGGGCTCGCCCGGGCCCCCACGCCATATCGGTGACGCCTCTTGACCGTCTTGATACGAACAGTTCCGCGATCAGCGAATATCCTCTCTCGGCGCCGGCCCCGTTTCCGGAGCGTTCCGCTCCACCAGCGTGGCGGGCTTCAACGCGGCGCCGGGGAATTTGCGGCGGATGTCATCGGCCACCCGATCCGCCTCGGACCAGTCTGCCGGAGGGTTCTCGTCCTCCCACAGCAGTGCCTCCTGCAAGACCTCGTCGGCACCTGACAATCGCTCCGCGCGGATCCCCAGCAAGCGGACCGGGAGGCGCCGGCCGTCCAGGAGTCCCGCCAGGAGAGCTTCAGCAGCCTCGGCGAGGGGCCCGGCGGAGTCCACGGGCGCCGGCAGCGTCATGGTGCGGGTCTTGACGGAGAGGTCCGGCGCCTTCACCTTGACGCTGACCGCCCCCGCACGAAAGCCGGCGCGGCGCAGCCGGATGGCGCCCTCGTGGGCCAGCGCCACCAGGTGCCGATGGAGGTCGGCCGGATCCCGGACATCCCGCTCGAACGTCTTCTCCACGCCCAGGCTCTTCGTCTCGCGCTCGGGTGTGACGGGACGGGGGTCGATCCCCCGGGCCAGCTTCAGCAGTGCCGGCCCCTGGACTCCGAGCCACCGCTCCATCCGCTGTGGGGCCTGGGCTGCCAGATCGCTCACCGTGGTGAGGCCGGCCGCCACCAGTCGCTCACGCAGCACCGGCCCCACGCCCCAGAGGGCGGAGACCGGCAGGGGGTCCAGGTAGGCGCGCGTCTGCTCCGGAGGGACCACCACGAGGCCATCGGGCTTGGCCCGCGTGGAGGCGATCTTGGCCACGGACTTGGTGGCCGCCGCGCCCACGGTGCACGGCAGCCCCGTTCGTTCTCGGACCTGCTCCCGGATCAGGGCGCCGATGCGCGCGGGCGAACCGAGCCGGCGTCGTGCCCCCGAGACATCCAGGAAGGCCTCGTCGATGCTGAGCTGTTCCAGGACCGGCGTGAAGGACGCCAGAATCCGCATCACATCCGAGGAGGCCGCGGCATAGCGTTCCTGCCGGGGTTCCACCACGGCGACGCCCGGGCAGAGTGCCTGTGCGTGCGCCAACGGCATGGCCGAGCGGACCCCGAAGGCGCGTGCCTCGTAGGAGGCGGACAGGACCACCGATCGACCGCCGCGGTGTGCGACGAGCGAGGGAATCCCCGCCAGTTCGGGGTGGTCGAGCAGCTCGACGGACAGGAAGAAGGCATCCATGTCCACGTGCAGGATCACCGCGTCCCAAGAGCCATCCACGCCGCCGCCCTCGGCGGACGTCAAGGTCCTGCGCTGTGTCATCGGTCCAGCCTAGAGCCCGCGGCCACCGGTAGGCTGGGCACGCCGCCGAACCACCCCAAGGAGCACCGTGCCCATCCCCCCCTCCGCCACCCAGGCCACCGATGCCGACCCCGCGTCGGCCTTCGTCCAGGCCGTGGGGACCCGCATGGTCGAACTGCTGGACGGGTATCGTGACCGCGCTGCGGCAATCTCCGACTCCACCACGCCTTTGGTGGAGTCGATCGCCGGCCTCGTCCGAGGCGGGAAGAGAATGCGGGCCGTGCTGTCCTGGTGGGGCTGGCAGGGCGCCGGCGGTCAACCCGACGATCCACGCATCCTGGATGCGGCCGTGGCACTCGAGTTGTTCCAGGCCGCGGCCCTGATCCACGACGACATCCTCGACCGGTCCGACACCCGCCGGGGAGCCCCCAGCATCCACCGCGCCTTCGAGGCCCGGCACCGGCGGGCGGGCTGGCGGCAGGACCCGGGCCACTTCGGTGTGTCCGCAGCCATCCTCACAGGTGACCTGTGCCTGTCCCTGAGCGAGGAGGTGTTCGCCTCCGCCGCCGATGCCTCCACGAATCCGGCGGGCGCGCGAGGCCTGTTCAACGAGATGCGGTTCGAGGTCATGGCCGGCCAGTACCTGGACATCCTCGATGAGGTCGAGGTGCCGGGCCAGGACCCGGCCGAGGCACTCCAGCGGGCTCGCACGGTCCTGCGGTTCAAGTCCGCCCGGTACTCCGTGGTCCACCCGCTGGGGCTGGGCGGGATCCTGTCCGGCGCGGACGAGGACCTGCTGGAGCACTATGGCCGGATCTCCGCACCCCTGGGTGAGGCGTTCCAGCTGCAGGACGATCTGCTCGGCGTCTTCGGTGACCCCGCCGTGACCGGGAAGCCGGCCGGTGACGACCTGCGTGAGGGGAAGCGCACCGAGCTGGTGGCACACGCCCTGGACCTGCTCACCCCGAGTCAGGTGGCAGAAGTGGAGGCGGCGCTGGGCGATCCGGAACTGCCCCCTCGGGCAGTGTCCCGGATCCAGAACCTGCTGGATTCAGGAGGCGCCCGCGCCCGGGTGGAACGCGAGGTCGTCGACCTCGGTGACGCTTCTCTGGCCGCCCTGGTCGATGCGCCCATGGCTCCCGGTGCCAAGGCTGGACTGGAGCGATTGGCCCGGCAGATCCTGAACCGGAAGCACTAGTCTGCGGCCGGAGGACTGAGTACTACCAGGCCAGCGCCTGCGCCCTCCGGCGGATCTCCGTCTTCCGCCCCTCCCGCAACGCGTCGATCGGACGGCCCGGGAGGGACTCGTCCGGCGTGTAGAGCCAGCGGATGGCCTCGTCATCCGAGAACCTGGCGTCCCGGAGAACCGAGATGGTCCCCTTCAGCGGCTCCAGTGGCCCGTCCTCCACCAGGAAGAGTGTCGGAACGGCACGGGCGTGGCGTTCACCGACCTTGGCGGTCAGCAACCGTCCGTCACTGACCATGTTGTGGACTCGGGTGACCGGGATGTCCCATCTCTCGGCCAGGTCGGGAAAGAACTCCCAGTCCTGCACCAGGTCTTCGAGCGTCGGCTCCTGCGATGCGGCGTTGCTGCCTGCGGCGGTATTCACCAGTCCAGCCTAACGACTGGCTGGGCGGCATGGGACATCAGACGTCCGGAGCGGGCGGTCACGACTGTCCACCCGCAACGCTGCCCCGTTGCCGAATCGTTACCGTCTAGATTCCCTTCTGTAACTGCCTTCAGGTACGTTTACATCTGTCACATTTTCATTACAGGCATCATCTGACGTGGTTTGTCATTCTGTTCACACCCGTGACAGAAGCGGCCTCGGTGGTGCAGCACCTTCAGAGGAAACCCACATGACTGATCGCCCTTCCGGCACGCCACGCCTGTTGAAGTCCGCCCTGGCCACGTCAACCCTGCCGCTCATGGTGCTGGGCTCAGCCGCCCTGGCCACGCCGGCGGTAGCCGACGCCCCCCGTCAGGCACTCACCCCGCGGTCCGCCTCGCCCGTGAACATCGAGACGGCACAGGTGCGCCTCTCCCCCACGTCTCTGGCGTCCAGCGTTCCCGCGTCCTTCTCGGGTGCCGGTGCCGTCAAGACCGCCAAAACCGCCTCCAGCTACACGGTCAAGGCCGGGGACACCCTGTCCCACATCGCCGTGCGCCACGATCTCTCCTTGTCGGCACTGCTGAAGGCCAGTGGCCTCTCGGCGTCCACGATCATCCACCCGGGCCAGAAGATCACGCTCCCGGGCTCCGCCCCGTCGTCCTCCACGTCCGGCCAGACCGCGAGCAGCGGAACCACCGCGCAGTCGTACACCGTCCAGGCCGGGGACACCCTGTCCCACGTCGCCGTGCGCCATGGCCTCTCCCTCTCCTCCCTGCTGACGGCGAACGGTCTCTCCCCGTCGTCGATCATCTACCCGGGGCAGAAGCTCAAGCTCTCCGGCGGCGCGACCGTTGCTCCGGCCTCGTCCGGCGGCTCCGCCACGGGTGCCTCCAGCACCACCAAGACCTACACGGTCGTCGCGGGGGACACCCTGTATGGCGTCTCCACCCGCCACGGCGTCAGCCTCTCCACCCTCCTCAAGGCCAATGGCCTCACCGCCTCCTCCACCATCTACCCGGGACAGAAGCTCAAGCTGTCCGGCACCACGAGCACCCCTGCGTCCACGCCGGCTGGCTCCCCGGCCGGGAACACCGCGGCCTCGACCTACACGGTGAAGTCAGGCGACACCCTGTCCGGCATCGCCGCCCGGAACGGCATGGGCCTCTCCGTGCTGCTGAAGGCCAACGGCCTGTCTTCGACGGCCACCATCCACCCCGGCCAGAAGCTCAAGCTCTCCGGCAACACCACGGTCGCCCCTGCCTCGTCCGGCTCCACTGCAGGCAGCGCCGTCACGTCGTACACCGTCAAGTCCGGTGACACCCTCTACGGCATCGCGTCACGGAACGGCATCAGCCTCTCCACCTTGCTGGCGGCCAACGGGTTCAGTGAGACGGCCACCATCCACCCGGGCCAGAAGCTCAAGCTCTCCGGGTCCGGGTCGTCGACCCCCGCCGAGGACGACCTCGTCCCGAACACCTTCCTGCACTACACGTACCCGGACCACGTCGTCCGCGACGCCAACGAGAACAAGCGGGCCCTGCTCAATGCCGGTGTGCCGTCCCGTTCCCAGATGCAGGCGATCATCGCGGACACCGCCCGTCAGATGGGCGTCGACCCGTCCCTGGCCCTGGCCCACGCCTTCACCGAGTCCAGCTTCAATCACGCCTCGGTCTCGCCCGCCAATGCGATCGGCGCCATGCAGGTCATCCCGAGCTCGGGCGAGTGGGCCTCAGACCTCGTCGGCCGCAAGCTCAACCTGCTGGACCCGCAGGACAACGCGACGGCCGGTGTGGCGATCATCCGCCAGCTGCAGCGCACGGCCGGCTCGTTCGACATCGGTGTCGCGGCCTACTACCAGGGACTGGGCGGGGTGCAGCGCAACGGCATGAAGTCGGACACCAAGGACTACGTGGCCAAGGTCAAGAACTACATGAAGCGCTTCTGACCCTCTGGTCCCCGGACCGGGCCTTGCGCCGGTCTACCCTGTAATGGTGAAGGAATACCGCGCCGACCCCATGAACGGGACCGTCATCGAGGGACGGTACGAGGTCCGAACCCGGCTGGCCCGGGGTGGCATGTCCACGGTGTATCTGGCCGTGGACCTGCGCCTGGACCGCGAGGTCGCGCTCAAGGTCCTCTACCCGCACCTCGCCGAGAACCCCGACCTGGTCGAACGGTTCGAGCAGGAGGCCAAGACCGCGGCGCGGCTCTCCCACCCACATGTGGTCAACGTGCTGGACCAGGGCGTGGACGAGCACCCGGACGGGGACCTCGCCTACCTCGTCATGGAGTATGTGCCGGGCTACACGTTGCGCACGGTCCTGGAACGGCGCAGCTCCATGACGCCTCGTGTGGCGTTGGCCTACCTGGAGGCCATCGTCGACGGGCTGGCCGCGGCCCACCGGGCCGGTCTGGTCCACCGCGACATGAAGCCGGAGAACGTACTGGTGTCCCGCGACGGCCGCATCAAGGTCGCCGACTTCGGCCTGGCCCGCGCCACCACCAATTTCACCGGGACGGGCGCCGCCCTGGTCGGCACCGTCGCCTACATCTCCCCGGAACTGGTCAGCGGCTCCCCCGCGGACGAACGCAGTGATGTCTACGCCGTCGGCATCATGGCCTACGAGATGCTGACCGGCCGGCAGCCCTTCACCGGCTCCTCCCCCATCCAGGTGGCCTACCAGCACATCAACAACGAGGTGCCCGCCCCGTCCGAGGAGGTCCCGGGACTGGCAGCCGAGCTGGACCGGCTGGTGCAGTGGTCGACGGCCCCGCATGCCCGCGACCGGCCGGCGGACGCCACCGTCCTCCTGGCCGAGATCCGCAGCCTCCGCTCCTCCCTCCCGGACGAGGACCTCGATGTCGAGGCACCCGCGGCTGCCGGGGCCGCAGCGGGCGCCGCCGGCCCGGCGGCCGGCACCGAGGTGCTGGGGCCTCAGGGATACGACCACGAAGCCGAGTCCCACGGCCCCGAGGATTCCGACGGTGCCGTCGGTCTCGGGGACGACGGCGAGTCCTGGGACCATGACGCCACGGACGTCATCGGGGCCGTGGACCACATCGACGCCACCGATGTCCTGGATCCCGGGGCGACCACGGTCCTGCCGCCGTCCGGCCATCACCGCACCACGGTGCTGCCCACGCTCCAGCCGGACGAGCACGGTGCGCCACCTGCCCAGGCCTCCGACCGGTCCGACCCCTCGGGTTCGTCCGGAACGCCCGCCCTCGGCGCACCCAGGACGGAGACGACCGGGAGGACGGGACGGATCGGGCGGACCGTCGGGGCACCAGGTCGTTCCGCGTCGGCGCGCCACCAGCGGCGCCAGGCGGCCCGCCAGGCGAAGACCCCCACGGAGGCCCTCGGCCACCGCAGCGGCAAGCGGATGTGGATCTGGGCCGCCGTCGTGCTGATCATCACGGCCATCCTGGTGCTGGCGGGCTGGTTCTTCGGTGCCGGCCCCGGCGGAATGGTCACCGTCCCGGAGGTGGAGGGCCGCAGCAAGGTCTCGGCGGTGGATGCGCTCCAGCAGACGGGGGTCGGCTATGCCCTGGCCAGCGTGCACCATGACGTGGTGGCCGAGGACAGCGTGATCGCCACCGATCCCACCGGCGGGACCGAGGTGAGGCGGTTCAACACCGTGCTGGTCACGGTGTCCTTGGGGCCCGAACTGTTCGAGGTTCCCGATCTGACCGGTCTGGGGCAGGACGAGGCCGAGGCCACGCTTCAGGACGCCGAACTGTCCCTGGGCGCCGTGGCCCACGAATACTCCGACACCGTGGAGCAGGGCTCCGTCCTCAGCCAGTCCCCCGCCCCCGCGGAGGAACTGCGCCGCAACCACGCGGTCACCATCGTCGTCTCGGACGGGCCCCAGCCGGTCGCCGTCCCCGATCTCGCCGGGATGACGGTGGAGGAGGCCGCGTCCGAGCTGGAGGCGGCCGGCCTGCAACTGGAGGTCAGCGGCAGCGAGCATTCCGCCTCCGTCGAGGCGGGCCGCATCATCACGCAGGATCCGGCCGAGGGTGACGTGCTGCCGGGGACGACGGTCACGGCGGTCCAGTCACTGGGGCCGAGGATGATCGAGGTCCCCGATGTCACCGGCCGACCCCAGGATGAGGCACGCCGTCAGCTCGAGGAGGCCGGCTTCGAGGTGGAGGAGACCGAGATCCTCGGTGACTTCTTCGGCAGCCGCGAGGGCCGGGTCCGGAACCAGTCACCCGAGTCCGGAGCCGAGGCCGCCGAGGGATCCACGGTGCGGATCCTCATCCTCTAGTCATCCTGTGGACCTCCCGTGATCCGACCGCAGGTCGCCCGGCCCAGGCGGACGTCCAGCCCTCCGGGCCGGATGTCCGCGTGGGTGCCCTAGAGCGAACGGTCGGGGTGGGACAGTGCCTCGGTGACCAGGAACGCCATCTCGAGGGACTGCTGGTGGTTCAGCCGCGGATCCACCAGCGTCTCGTAGCGGTCGGCGAACGCCGATTCGTCGATCGGGTCCGAACCGCCCAGGCACTCCGCCACGTCGTCACCGGTCATCTCCACGTGCAGGCCACCCGGGTAGGTCCCGGCGGCCCGGTGGACCTCGAAGAAGCCCCGCACCTCGTCCATGACGTCGTCGAATCGGCGTGTCTTGTACCCGTTGGCGGCGGTGACCGTGTTGCCGTGCATCGGGTCGGTGACCCACAGCGGCTGGGCTCCGGAATCGCGGACCGCCTCCACCAGGGCGGGCAGGTTCTCCCGGATCCTGCCGGCGCCCATCCGGGTGATGAAGGTCAGCCGGCCCGGCTCACGCTCGGGATCGAGCTTGTCGATGAGCGCCAGGGCGTCCTCGGGTGCCGTCGTGGGCCCGAGCTTCACGCCGATCGGGTTCCGGACCTTGGAGAGGAATTCGACGTGGGCGCCGTCCAGGTCACGGGTCCGCTCACCGATCCACAGGAAGTGCCCGGAGGTCGAGTACGGCAGGCCGGAGCGGGAGTCGATTCGGGTCAGGGCCCGTTCGTAGTCCAGCAGCAGGGCCTCGTGGGCCGTGAAGAAGTCCGTGCGACGCAGGGCGCTGAAGTCCACGCCCGCGGCGTCCATGAACCGCACCGCTCGATCGATCTCACCCGCGAGCTCCTCATAGCGGGAGTAGGCGGGATTCTTCATGAAACCCTGGTTCCAGGCGTGCACGGACCGCAGATCGGCGAATCCGCCCTGGGTGAAGGCACGGACCAGATTCAGGGTGGCGGCGGAGGTGTTGTAGGCCTGGACCATGCGCTGCGGATTGTGACGGCGGGACTCCGGGGTGAAGTCGAAGCCGTTGACGATCTCGCCGCGGAAGGACGGCAGGGTGATGCCGTCCCGGGTCTCGGTGTCCGAGGACCGGGGCTTGGCGAACTGCCCGGCCATCCGGCCCATCTTCACCACCGGCAGGGAGGCACCGTAGGTCAGGACCACGGCCATCTGGAGGATGGTCTTGACCCGGGCACTGATCTTGTTGGCCGTGGCGCCGGCGAACGTCTCGGCGCAGTCACCACCCTGGAGCAGGAACGCCTCGCCCTGGGCGGCGGCGGCCAGCTGGGTGCGGAGCACATCCACCTCGCCGGCGAACACCAGCGGCGGGGCGGAGGACAGCTCCGCCATGGCGGACTCGAACTCGGCCGGATCCTCCCACGTGGGTTGCTGGGATACCGGCTTCGACCGCCAGTCATCCAGGCCGGGATAGTCGGCGGCGCCATTGGATTGGGCTGAGCCGAAGGCCGGGAAGTCTGTGGTGGGATCCGAAATCATGGTTACAGGGTACGGAACCCCGGCCGTGGATGCGTGCTTGTGACCTACTGCGGGCCCGGTGCGTCCGGTGCACCCGGTGCGGGCTGACTCTTCACCGTGGAGGCGTAGACGTCCACGTATTCCTGGCCGGAGAGGCGCCGGATGGCCTCCACGATCTGGTCGGTGACCTGCCGCTCCACGAAACGGTCGCCGGCGCGGTCGTAGTACTCCGAGAAGTCCAGGGGCTGGCCGAAGATCATGCCCACCCGACGGATGCTGGGGATCGTGCGGCCGATGGGCTGGACCTTGTCCGTGCCGATCATCGCGATCGGCACCACGGGCACCCGGGCGTTCAGGGCGAGCTTGGCCACACCCAGCTTGCCCCGGTACAGCCGTCCGTCCGGGCTGCGGGTGCCCTCCGGATAGATCCCGAGGAGTTTGCCGTCCTGCAACACCTCAAGGCCGGACCGGAGCGAGTCGAGCGAGGCCTTGCCGCCGGCCCGGTCCATGGGCAACTGGTTGGTTGCCTCGAAGAACTTGCGGGTGATCCACCCCTTGGGTCCCTTGCCCGAGAAGTACTCCTTCTTGGCCAGGAAGTGCACCTGCCGGTCCAGCTGGGCCGGCATGAAGATGGAGTCGGACACCGAGAGATGGTTGCTGGCCAGGATGGCCGCCCCCTCCTCGGGCACGTTGTTCAGCCCCTTCACCCAGGGGCGGAACAGGAGGTTCGTCACGGGTGCCACCACCAAGGTCTTGGCGAACCAATAGAACACGGAAGACGAGCCTCTCCTCAGACGGTGCGGACCGGCACCATTCTAGGAGTATGGGGCCACCGTGGCGGCTAGGCTGGCGTGATGGATCCCCTGCAGCGGCCGATGACCCTGGGCGGCGCCCCGGACGGCGTCCTGGCCCGCGGTCGCGGCTCCACCGCCGTCGCCTTGTTCCACGGCTTCACCTCCGGCCCGTTCTCGGTCGCCCCGTGGGCCAGGGCCCTCGCCCAGGCTGGTGCCGACGTCGAGGTCCCCCTGCTGGCCGGTCATGGCACCCGCTGGGAGGACCTGGAACGGGTCTCCGCAGCAGACTGGCGTGCCACGGTCCGCCAGACCGTCGATCACCTGCTCTCCACCCACGAGCACGTGTTCGTGGCAGGACTGTCCATGGGCGGCGCCCTCGCCCTCGACGCCGCGGCCCACCGGCCGGTCACGGGAGCCATCGTCGTGAATCCGGCTCTGCGGTTCGCCTCCGTGGCCGCACCCCTGGCCGGACTGCTCCGCCTCGCCGTCCGCACCGTCGCCCCCATTGCCAATGACACCCTGCGCCCCGATGCGGACGAACGCGCCTACCCCCGCACTCCGCTGGCCGGCGTACGGCAGATCGGCGCGGTGCAGACCGCCGCCCGCCGCGCCCTGCCGGACGTCGACTCACCGGTGCTGGCATTCCGCTCCATCACCGACCACGTGGTGCCGCCTGCGTCGATGACCGCCCTGGGCCGCGGTCTCAGGCCAGGTCTGCTGTCCGTTCGGCCGCTGTACAACAGCTATCACGTCGCCACCCTGGACTGGGATGCCGGCCTCATCCACGATGAGTCGATCGCCTTCATGTCCGCCACCGTGGAGTCCAGCCGCCGGAAAGGACGGTCATGACTGAACGACGAGATGGATCTCACGGCCACGAGCACGACGGCGAGGGAGACCCCGAGCCCGAGGATCAGGCCGAGATCGATCGCCAGTGGCAACAGATCGTCGCGGGCCTCGGCCCGCTCGAGCCGTCCGGTCCTGAGCCTGAGCCGCCCTCAGATAAGCGCCCCGACCTCGCCTCGTACTTCGCCGAGACACCGGCGTGGGGACCCCGTGATTACACCGTCGACGATGAGGACGAGGGTGACTTCGTCCCGCCGGATCCTCCATCCCTGGCGACGGGGCGCCCTGCCATGGTCTTGAGCGTGGCGGGGCTGGTCGGCGGTCCGGCAGCACTGCTGCTGGCTGCCCTCTTCTGGCCGGGTATCCCGGGCATCGTCGTCACGGTCCTCATCGCCGCCTTCGTGGCCGGGGCGGTCGGCTTGTTCCTGTCCCTGCCCCGGGACCAGGATCGCCGTGACCCCTGGAACGACGACGGCGCCCAGGTTTAGGGAGGCCGGCCACCTGCGGCGGTGGCGGGCTACTCCACCGGCGAGGGTCCCGGCCCGGTGGCCAGCGACCGCACGGGCCAGCCCGCGCGCTCCAGCGCAACGCCCGCTGCCCCCACCCATCCGGACCGATTGCCCCAGGTCGCGACCGAGACAGACGGCAATGGACGGCGTCGCCCACCGGGAACGTGCCGGGCCAGTTCCTCTCGTGCCGGCGCCAGCAACAACTCCCCTGCGGTGGACACACCTCCGCCGATGACGAACCGTCCCGGATCCAGGACGGCTGCCAGCGTGGCCAGGCCGCGGCCGAGCCACCGGCCGGTGCCGGCCACAGCGTCGAGGCAGATCGGGTCTCCGGCCAGGGCGTCGTCGATGGTGGCACGCGCCGAGGCTCGTCCGGCACGCGCTGCCAGGGCATCCGCGGAGACCAGCAGTTCCCAACAGCCGGTATTGCCACAGGGGCACGGTGGGCCGGCAGGGTCCATGGTCATATGCCCGAACTCACCGGCCATGCCGTGCTCACCGATGTCCACGGCCCCCTTTCGCACCAACGCACCGCCGATCCCGGTGCCGATCGCCACCAGGACCATCCGGTCAGGGCCCGCGGCAGGTGGCACCAAGCGGGCTTCGGCCCAGGCCGCCGCGTCCGCGTCGTTGATCACCGAGGGCACGGGGACCGCTCCCGGTGCGTGGCCGCTCGACGCCCCGGGTGCCACGGGAAGCCCGGTGAGGTTGGACAGGGCCCGGGAGAGATCCTGCGGCAGGGCGCGGTCCCGCCAGCCACCCAGGTGGGGGCTGAACACCGAGCGACCGCTGCGCGGATCGATCCAGGCCGCGGCGGACACGCCCCACACCACGGGGAGCCCGGGCCAGCGGGAGCGGAGGCCGCCATACTGGTCCCGGGCGATGGCGGCGCACACGGCGGACAAGGCGTCACCGTCCGCTTCGACCTGGTGTTCGATCCGGATCTCGGAGGCCTGGACCGCGGAGTCTGCGCCCTCCGGCAGGACCGCCCCATCCAGGGCCGTCCCGGTCACGGCTGTCCCGGTCAGGGTCCCGTCGGCGGTCAGCACCACCGTTCCTGCCTTCACCGCGCCGCCGCCCACGTCCAGACCGATGGCCGCGGCGACCGGTGCAGCGCCGGCTCGAGCCACGTCGGCCACGTTCAGCCCTCCTTCGGTCTCCCGCGCGGTCTCCCGTTGCTCCGCCCCTCCCGGTGCCCCGGGTTCACCCCCACGGGCCGGGGTCGCAGCTCAGGTTACCGACGGGTAGTATGATCACGATTGTGGTACAGCCCACACCGGTTTCTGGCTTGTCCTGTAAGGTCAAAAGCCCCGGGCACCCCCGCCCGGGCCGGTCGGCACCCCAGAGCGCCACATCGCCACACAGCGGCACCGCCAAGCACCAGGAGCGCACGTTGAAGGAATACATTACCCCTCCCACGGTCCAGGTTCCCCAGGAGACGAACATCACCGATCTCCTCGAACAGCAGGTCCTGGCTGATCCCCAGCGGCCGCTGTTCGCCCGGCAGACCTCGCCGGGCCAGTGGACCGATGTCAGCTCCTCCGCCTTCCATGACGATGTCCGCACCTTAGCCCGTGGCCTGGCCGCCGCCGGTCTCGAGGCCGGCGACCGGATCGGGATCATGTCCCCCACGCGCTATGAGTGGACCCTCGTGGACTTCGCCATCTGGTACGCAGGGGCGGTGACGGTCCCCATCTACGAGACCTCGTCCCCCAGCCAGGTGGCCTGGATCGTCTCCGATGCCAACGTGCGTGCCGTCGTCTGCGAGACGGCCCGCCACCGCACCGTGGTGGAGACGGCCATCCGTCAGGAACAGCTCGAGCCGCTGCTGGACAGCTGGCTGATCGACTCCGACGGGCTGGACGAGTTGCGCGCCCTGGCTGCCCGGGGACCGGACGAGGACGTCATGGAGTCTCGCCGCACCGCCGCCAACCTGCCCGATCTGGCCACCATCATCTACACCTCGGGCACCACCGGGAAGCCCAAGGGCTGTGAGCTCACCCACGGCAACTTCGCCGAACTCAGCCTGCAGGCACTCGGGACGGACCTGGCCGGGATCGTCAACGCCCGCTCCAGCACCGTCATGTTCATCCCCCTCGCGCACGTCTTCGCGCGGTTCATCTCCGTGCTGGCGCTGGCCGGCGGTGCCAAGGTGGGTCACACCTCGGACATCAAGCAGCTGGTCCCGGACCTCCAGTCCTTCAAGCCGACCTTCCTGCTGGCCGTCCCCCGCGTCTTCGAGAAGGTCTACAACTCGGCCCAGCTGAAGGCGGAGACAGGCGGCAAGGGGAAGATCTTCGCCGCCGGGGCACAGACTGCCATCGACTATTCGAAGGCCCTGTCCGATGGCAAGGTCCCCCTCATGCTGCGCGCGAAGCATGCGCTCTTCGGCAAGCTGCTCTACGGCAAGATCCGGGATGCCATGGGCGGGCAGGTGGCGCATGCCGTGTCCGGTGGCGGCCCCCTCGGCGCCCGCCTGGGTCACTTCTTCCGCGGCATCGGCGTCAACATCATGGAGGGCTACGGCCTCACGGAGACCACCGCGCCGGTCACCGTGAACGTGCCCAGCGCCGTGAAGATCGGCACCGTCGGAAAGCCCTTGCCGGGCAACGGCGTCCGCATCGCCGATGACGGCGAGATCCTGGCCCAGGGCGTCTGTCTGATGCGCGCGTACCACAACCGGCCGGACGTCACCGAGAAGGAGATCGTGGACGGGTGGTTCCACACCGGGGACATCGGCTCGCTGGATGACGACGGCTATCTGACGATCACCGGCCGCAAGAAGGAGATCATCGTCACGGCCTCCGGCAAGAACGTGGTGCCGGCCGCCCTGGAGGACCAGGTCCGTGCGGACGCCCTCGTCTCCCAGTGCGTGGTAGTCGGTGACAATCGCCCGTTCGTGGCGGCGCTGGTGACCCTGGACGCGGAGATCCTGCCGGGTTGGCTCCACCAGCACGGTATCGCGGCCGACACTCCGGTGGAGGACCTGGCCACTCATCCAGTGGTGGTGGGGCATGTGCAGTCCGTGGTGGACAAGTCCAACCAGTCGGTGTCCCAGGCGGAGTCCATCCGGGCCTTCCGGATCGTCCCGGCGGACTTCTCCATCGAGTCCGGCCAGCTGACCCCGTCCCTGAAGATCAAGCGCAACGTGGTGCTGAAGGACTTCGATGGCCTGGTCGAGGAGATCTACGCGGCGCCCAAGCCCGTCTAAGGCCTACACGAGGCCGCTGTCCGGGACCTCCAGTCCTAGCAGGGCGTTCTCCACGACCTCGCTCAGCGCCGGGTGGATCCAGTACTGGCCGCGGGCCAGCGTATGGGCGTCCACGCCGAAACTCATGGCCTGCACGAGCAGCTGGATGAGGTTCGGGGCTTCGTGGCCGATGAGGTGCGCGCCGATCAACTGCCCGCTCTGACGGTCGGCGATGAGCTTGCACAGGCCCGAGGTGTCCTCCATGGCCCAGCCATAGGCCACGTCACCGTACTCCTGCACTTTGACGCTGATCCGGTCACGGCCGTACTCGGCCACCGCCTGAGCCTCGGTGAGGCCGGCCGACCCGATCTGCGGCCTGGTGAACACGGCGGACGGAATCGGGCCGAGCGTGTTGGCCCTCAGGTCATCCGGATGTTCCAGATTGTGGGAGACGATCCGCTGATCGTGGTTGGCCACGTGCTTGAGCTGGTGCTCACTGGAGATGTCCCCCAGGGCCCACAGCCCCGGAACCGGTGCTCCGCCGGAGAGCAGCCGCTGGTACTCGTCCACCACCAGCCGGCCGTCGCCGTGCACGTCCAGGCCGGCGGAGGCCGGGTCCAGCCGGTCGGTGTTCGGGGTGCGCCCCTGGGCCACGAGGACCGCCTCGGCGTCGACCACCATCGTGGCACCCTCCGGGCCCTCGAGGTGCACCGCGACCCACCCGGACTCCGCCTCATCGATCCTGGACAGGGTCCAGCCGGTCTCGAGCCGCCACTGCCGGGAGGCGAGCTCGGTGAACCGCTCCGAGATCGTCTCGTCGTGGGTGCGCAGCAACTGCGAGGAGCGGTTGACCTGGACCACCGAGGAACCGAGGCCGGAGAAGACCGCGGCGAACTCGGCGGCGATGAATCCTCCGCCGAGCACCACCAGCGTCTCGGGCAGCGTCGGCAGCCGCATGATCGAGTCCGAGGTGTGCACCTGCGGCAGGTCGATGCCCGGAACGTCCGGCCTCACCGGACGTGATCCCGCGGCCACCACGATGGTCTCCGCTTCCAGGACCCGCCCGCTCGCCGTCGTCAACTGGTGGGTGCCGGTGAATCGGCATTCCTCGGTGATGACGGTGGTGTGCTCCAACTCCTGGTCGCGGTACCGGAAGCCTCCCGCGGAGATCGCATCGATCCGGGAGAAGATCCGGTCCCGGATTCCCTCCCAGTCCGTCCCGCCGAGCTCCAGGTCCACGCCCAACCGTCCGGACTCCGCCGGGACGGCCGCCAGGGAGGCCGGGTAGGCGAACATCTTCGTCGGGATACAGCCGACGTTGAGGCAGGTGCCACCGAAGACCCCGGCATCGATGATGGCCACCCGCCGGCCGTCCCAGTAGGGGGTGACCAGCGAGTTGCCGGAACCGGAGCCGATGATGATCAGATCGAACGATGAGGTGGTGTCGGTGCCCATGGGCCCAGCCTACGGTCCACGGGCACCGTGCCCGGCCGGGCCTCGCCCGACGACCCCGGTGTCAGCCCACGACGAGGAGCAGGTCGCCGCCCTCCACCGGGGTGGTCCCGCTCAGCACCACGCGGGACACCGTCCCGCCGGCCTGGGCCGTGATGGCCGCCTCCATCTTCATGGCCTCGATGGTGGCCACGGTGGCGCCGGCCTCCACCGCATCACCCTCGGCGACGTTGACCGTCACGACCCCGGCGAACGGTGCCGCGACGTGACCGGTGGACGCCGGGTCCGCCTTCTCGGCGGCCCGGGCCGTCGATTCCACGGACCGGTCCCGGACCGTGATCTGGCGCGCCTGCCCGTTCAGGGTCACCATGACGGGCCGCAGGCCCTTGGCATCGGGCTCGCCGATCGCCTGGAGCGTGGCCAGCAGGCGAACGCCCTTGCCCAGGGAGATGACGTGCTCCTGCCCCGTCACCATGCCGTAGAGCCAGTCGCGGGTGTGCAGGACCGAGGTGTCTCCGAACTCGTCCCGGTTGGCCTCGAACTCCTGCGTGGGCCCCGGGAACAGGAGCCGGTTGAGCGTCGCCTGGCGTGGGGCGCCGGGCTCGTCCAACGACGCGCGGTCCTCGGCCGAGAGCTCGGCCTCCGGGCGGCGCTGGCCCCGGTTCTGCAGGGCCCGGCTGCGGAACGGTTCCGGCCAGCCTCCGGGCGGGTCGCCCAGCTCACCGGAGAGGAAGCCGATCACGGAGTCCGGCACATCGAAGTCCTGCGGGTTCTCGGCGAAGGCGGCGGGGTCCACGTCCATGCCGACCAGCTGGAGGGCGAGGTCGCCGACCACCTTGGAGCTGGGCGTGACCTTGACGATGTTCCCGAGCATGGCGTTGGCCGCCTCGTACATCTTCTCGATCTGCTCGAACCGGTCCCCCAGTCCCAGGGCGATCGCCTGTTGGCGCAGGTTGGAGAGCTGGCCGCCGGGGATCTCGTGGCGGTACACGCGGCCGGTCGGAGCCGAGAGCCCGGATTCGAAGGGGCGGTAGATCTCCCGGATCGTCTCCCAGTACGGCTCGAGTCCCGCCGCGTGGTCCAGTCCCAGTCCGGTGTCCCGCTCCCCGTGTTCCAGGGCCGCGACGAGGGCTGACATCGGGACCTGACTGGTGGTGCCGGCCATCGAGGCCACGGCGGTGTCCACGGCGTCGACCCCGGCGTCGGCCGCGGCCAGCAGGGTCGCCAGCTGCCCACCGGCCGTGTCATGCGTGTGCAGGTGCACCGGCAGGTCGAACTCGCTGCGCAGGGCACCCACCAGTTCCTTGGCCGCCTGGGGGCGCAGCAGTCCGGCCATGTCCTTGATGGCCAGGATGTGCGCGCCGGCATCCACCATCTGCCGGGCGAGCCCCAGGTAGTACTCGAGCGTGTACAGCTTCTCGGCCGGATCCAGCAGGTTGCCCGTGTAGCACAGGGCCGCCTCCGCGACGGCGGTCCCGGTAGCCCGGACCGCTTCGATGGCCGGGGCGATCTGGCCGACGTCGTTCAGGGCGTCGAAGATGCGGAAGATGTCCACGCCGGTGTCCGCTGCCTCCTGCACGAAGGCGTTGGTCACCTCGACCGGGTACGGGGTGTAGCCCACCGTGTTGCGGCCGCGCAGCAGCATCTGCAACGGGATGTTCGGCAGCTCCTCCCGCAGCAGCCGGAGCCTGGCCCACGGGTCCTCGGCCAGGAAGCGCAGCGCGACATCATAGGTCGCCCCGCCCCAGGCCTCGACGGAGAACAGCCCCGGCAGGGTGTGGGCGACCGCGGGCGCGGCGGCCAGCAGGTCGCGGGTACGGACCCTGGTGGCCAGCAGCGACTGGTGCGCGTCACGGAAGGTGGTGTCCGTGACGGCCAATCCGGTGCGGGAGCGCAGCTCGGCGGCGAAACCCTCCGGCCCCTGCTCCACCAGCACCTGACGCCATCCGGCCGGTGGCTGACTGGACGACGGGCCGTCGAAGGGGCTGCGGTCCGGCTCCTCGGACTTGTCCCCCGGGAAGTGCGGCAGCTTGTCCCGAGGATCGATCCCGTCCACCCGGGGGCCGTGCGGCTGGTTCACCGTGACGTCGGCCAGGTACTGCAGGGCCTTGGAGCCGCGATTCTGGCTGCGGTTCACCTGGGCCAGCTCCGGGTGCGCATCGATGAAGTCGGTGGCCACGTCCCCGGCCACGAAAGACGGGTCGTCCAGCACGTTCATCAGGAAGGGGATGTTGGTGGCGACGCCGCGCACACGGAACTCGGCCAGGGCGCGCCGGGTGCGGCGCACCGCCGTCGGGTAGTCGCGACCGCGGCAGCTGAGCTTGACGAGCATCGAGTCGAAGTGCGGACTGATCTCGGCGCCGGTGTAGATGGTGCCGCCGTCGAGCCGGACCCCGGAGCCGCCGGCCGAGCGGTAGGCGGTGATGGTGCCGGTGTCCGGCCGGAAGCCGTTCGACGGGTCCTCGGTGGTGATGCGGCACTGCATCGCGGCCCCACGGATCCGCAGGTCCTCCTGGTGGATGCCGAGTTCCTGCAGGCTGTGCCCGGCCGCGATCCGCAGCTGGGAGGCCACGAGGTCCACGTCCGTGATCTCCTCCGTGACCGTGTGCTCCACCTGGATGCGGGGATTCATCTCGATGAACACGTGTTGTCCGGCCCGTTCACCGGCGGTGTCCACGAGGAACTCGACTGTGCCGGCGTTGACGTAGTCCATGGCGCGGGCGAACTTCACCGCGTCGTCGTACAGCGCCTGACGGATGGAGTCGTCCAGGTTGGGGGCCGGAGCGATCTCGATCACCTTCTGGTGGCGCCGCTGCATGGAGCAGTCACGTTCGAAGAGGTGGACCGTCTCCCCCGTCGAGTCGGCCAGCACCTGGACCTCGATGTGCCGGGGCCGCAGGACGGCCTGCTCCAGGAACATGGTGGCGTCGCCGAAGGCGGTCTCCGCCTCGCGCATGGCAGCGTTCAGGGCGTCCGGCAGATCGGCCGCGGTCTCGACCCGGCGCATGCCGCGGCCGCCGCCGCCGGCCACGGCCTTGACGAAGATCGGGAAGCCGATGTCACCGGCCTGGGAGACCAGCCAGTCCACGTCCGAACTCGGCTCCGAGGATTTCAGCGTCGGGATCCCGGCGGCCTTGGCCGCTCGCAGGGCCTCGACCTTGTTGCCCGTCAGCTCCAGGACGTCGGCCGGTGGACCGACGAAGGCGATGCCCGCCTCCTCGCAGGCGCGCGCCAGTCCGGCGTTCTCCGAGAGGAACCCGTACCCGGGGTAGATGGCGTCACAGCCCGACTCCGTGGCCACCCGGATGATCTCATCCACATCCAGGTAGGCGCGGATCGGGTGCCCTTCCTCACCGATGCGGTAGGCCTCGTCCGCCTTCTGCCGGTGGATGGAGTTCCGGTCTTCGTAGGGGAACACCGCCACCGTGCGGGCGCCCAGCTCGTAGCAGGCGCGGAAGGCGCGCACGGCAATTTCGCCGCGGTTGGCCACCAGCACTTTGGTGAACATGCCATCGGTCGTCCTCGGGGACATGGGACCTCCTCGGTGGCCGGGGGCCGACGTCATCGCGCTGGTCGCGCTCGGGTGAACCACCTCTTTGTGGCTCACATCACGGGCCAGTTTTGCACACGCCGGAGCCCGGACTCTATGACGCCCGTCACACGAGGACCGGCACTAGACTAGAGGCTGGTTCTCCGGCCATTCATCGGTCCAGGGCCGCCTTCGCCTACCGTGCCCCACCACAGTCAGGATTCCCACGCCGTGCAGATCATCTCCATTTCCAGCCTCAAGGGCGGGGTCGGCAAGACCTCGGTCACCCTCGGACTGGCCTCCGCGGCGCGGGCCCAGGGCATCCCCACCCTGGTGGTGGACATGGACCCCCATGCCGATGCCACCACGGGCCTCGGCGTCAAGCAGGGCCAGGACATCCAGGGCAGAGACGACATCGGCACCCTGCTGGACCGCCCCCGGCGCGTGAGCCTGACCGATCACGTCATCGCCTCCGGTTGGCCTGACCTCACTGCGGGGGCCGCCGAGACCGGCATCCCGGGAGTGAGCAAAATTCTCGACGTGGTGCGCGGCTCGTCCCGTACGTCCCTCTTCGAACGACCCACCACCCGACCGCGTGAACTGCGGCGGCTGAGCACCCTGTTGGAGTCTGTGACCAAGTACGCCCTGGTGCTGATCGACTGCCCTCCCGCGCTGAACGGAGTCACCCGCATGGCCTGGGCGGCCTCCACGGACGTCCTGCTGGTGGCCGAGCCGAGCCTGTTCTCCGTGGCCGGCACGGAGCGGACTCTCCGGGCCCTCGACCTGTTCCGGAAGGAGTACGCCCAGGGGGTCCGTTCCACCGGGGTGGTCGCCAACCGGGTGCGCCCGGCCAGCACGGAACACCAGTTCCGCCTGGGTGAGATGGAGCGGATGTATGGCGACCGCCTGCTCCCCGTCGCCATCCCCGAACAGGGCAATTGGCAGCAGATCCAGGGCGCCGCCTGGCCCGTCCACGCGTGGCCCGGGGAAACGGCGGCCCAGTCGGCCGAGCTCTTCGAGGAGCTGCTCTCCGCCCTGCACCGGCCGCAGGGACGCCGCAGCCAGCGCCGGCACTGAACGCGATCGCCGGGCCACCGCAGACGCCCTCACGGAGCCGCCTGCGCACCGGCACGGACTGACCGGCAGGACCGAATACGACGACGGCCCCGCCCC